>JBOGDG010000142.1:0-7606 GCA_050701655.1 Micromonosporaceae bacterium | reverse complement strand
GACACGACCTGTTCCAGCTCGGCGCGGCGCTCCGCGGTCTCGCCGAGCACGCCGCGGGCGACCTCGACCTGCTCGGCCAGCTCGGCCTCGCGGATCGCGGCCTGCTCGGCCTCGGCCTCCAGCTCCTCGGGATCACGCCCACTGGCCGACGTCTCGACCTCGGCGGTCAGGTGCCGCTCCCGTTCGACGGCGAGCCGCACCGTGCCACGCAGCCGCTCCTCCAGCGCGGAGAGCCGGTACCAGGTGTCCTGGGCGGCGGCGAGCTTCGGCGCGTCGGCGGCGAGGCTGTCCTCCAGCGAGGTCTGCTTGGCCTGCGCGACCTCGAGCGCCTGCTCGACCTCGGTGCGCTTGGCGCGCGCGGCGGCCTCGTCGGCCTGCTCCTTGGCGATCTCGGTGCGCTGGGTGACCAGGTCGTCGGCGTGCAGCCGGAGCTTGGCGTCGCGCAGCTCGGCCTGCACGGCCTGGGCCTTGCGGGCGATCTCGGCCTGCTTGCCGAGCGGTTTGAGCTGCCGCCGCAGCTCGCCGGTGAGGTCGGTGAGCCGGGTCAGGTTGGCCTGCATCGCGTCCAGCTTTCGCAGCGCCTTCTCCTTGCGCTTGCGGTGCTTGAGTACGCCGGCCGCCTCCTCGATGAAGCCGCGACGCTCCTCGGGCTTGGCGTGCAGCACGGTGTCCAGCTGCCCCTGCCCGACCAGTACGTGCATCTCGCGCCCGATACCGGAGTCCGACAGCAGCTCCTGGATGTCCAGCAGCCGGCACACGTTGCCGTTGATCTCGTACTCGGAGTCCCCGGTACGGAACAGCCGCCGGGTGATCGAGACCTCGGTGTAGTCGATCGGCAGCGCGCCGTCGGTGTTGTCGATGGTGAGGGTGACCTCGGCGCGGCCCAGTGGCGGGCGGCCGGAGGTACCGGCGAAGATCACGTCGTCCATCTTGCCGCCGCGCAGCGCCTTGGCGCCCTGCTCGCCGAGCACCCAGGCGATCGCGTCGACGACGTTGGACTTGCCCGAGCCGTTGGGTCCGACCACACAGGTGATCCCAGGCTCGAACTTCAAGGTCGTCGCAGACGCGAAGGACTTGAAGCCCTTCAGCGTGAGGCTCTTGAGATGCACAGGTCTCCGAAGCGTCGGTGGCCAGGTACGGCGGCGTCCCTCAGGTGCGGGGCCCCTCAGCCGCAGGTTACCCCGGCGGGGAGGTACGACCCGGTAAAGGCGCGCTGCGACTCGCATGTGCACAGCGCAACGAAGCGTACACGCGGAGGAGTTGCATTCGGGGCGATCCCCGGGGATTGCGCTCAGGCGCCGCGGGCTGGCGAAGACAGCCGTGCGCGCCGAGACCCTGAGGTGTCGGCGCGCGGTGGTTAGGTTGTGGTCGGCGGCCAGGCGCGACGCTCAGGTAAGCGCCGGCTCGCCCATCCGCAGCAGCTCCTCCTGCGAGGAGGCGGCGGCAGAGAGACGGTCGTTTTCGGCACGAAGTCGAGCGACCTCGAACTCCAACGCCCGCACCTGGGCACGCAGTCGGGTGACCTCGTCGAGGGTGCGTCGATCGGGCGCGCCACCGACGTGGCCGTACAGGGCCTTCGCCATCAGTTCTCCTTGCGAATGTGTCGCCGGGGTTACCGGCCAGAAGATTCCCCCCGGAGTCGCAGCACAAAACAGTGCCACTTGGCGACACCTCTATAGTCCGCCGACTCGGGTCCGACGTCAAGCATGGCATGAGTCGGGCTGACTCAACTAAACCGCCCGTGCGAGCTTCGCAACAGGGGCTTAAGGCCCTATCGAGTGACGAACCCCTCAAGATTCCCGGCAGCGGGCAGCACCTCCGCGCTCACCTCCTCGACCCGTCCCGGGGTGTCCGAGCCGGCCAACCATTCCAGCAGCCGGTCGCAGCGCGGCCGGGGCCCCTCGGCCACCACCTCCACCCGGCCGTCGGCGAGGTTGCGCGCCCAGCCGGCAAGACCCAACTGCTCTGCCTGGGTACGCGTCCACCAGCGGAATCCGACGCCCTGCACCCGTCCGCGTACCCGCGCGACGACACGTACTTCGAGCTCTCGGCCTTCGGGCTCTCGGCTGACCACAGTTCGCAGCGTAGTCACCGGATCAGCGGCGGCGGCCGCCACATCGGCATCGAAGAAACCGGATATAACCACCTGTAATGGAAGGACGGGATTGCCTGCGCGTACGACTCTCCGTAACGTGACTCGGCGACCAGAAGGCGAACCCCCGCCGCCGAGAAGGTGATCCGAGAGTGTTCGGACGGCTCAGCCGCATCACACTGTTCGCCGTACTCTGCGCCGGGATCGTGGTGGGTAGCTGGCTGCTGGTGCCGGCTCGTGCCGACCACACCGACCCCGCATCGGCGCCCGGAAGGGGCAAGCCGGTCGAGGCGACCGACGAGCCCACCGAGACCCGTACCGGCCGGGCGAGCCGTAACGAGCGGCTGCAGGCCGCCCCGAGCAAGTCCCCCAAGCCCAGCCCGTCACCCAAGACCAACCCGCCGCTGACCGGCGACGCGGCGCTGGAAGCCGACGTGATCGAGCTGGTCAACGCCGAGCGCGCCAAGGCGGGCTGCGGCGCGGTGCGGTTCGAGGTGAAGCTGCGTACGGCGTCTCGTGGCCACAGCGCCGACATGGCGGCCCACGAAGAGCTCAGCCACACCGGCTCGGACGGCAGCTCGCCCTGGGACCGCGCCGGTCGCGCCGGGTACGACCAAGCGATGAGCGAGAACATCGCGATGGGCTACCGCACCGCCGAGGCGGTCATGGAAGGCTGGATGAAGAGCAAGGGCCACCGCGACAACATCCTCAACTGCGAGGCGAAAGCGGTCGGCGTCGGCCTGGCCCGTACCAGCAGCGGCACCCCGTACTGGACCCAGATGTTCGGGCGCGCCTGATCGCCCGGAAGAACAGCCGAACGGCCGAGCCTTGTCGAGCCGATCAATTTACAATTCTCTCCACCTTTCGGATAACCAGCTGAGACGCGTCCTCCTTATGGTCAGTCCCCACTGATACGAGTGGCCTCACTTAGTTGTCCGGTATTTGTCGCTCCCTGAAATATGGCGATTCTGCTTGCTAACTTCACCGCACCGGCGATCTCCTGGCGGCGCTTTCGGCATCTTCGGGTGCACGAACCGCTGCCTTTATGTGCAGGGATGCGACATGAACCTTCGTGCACTCAGCAAGTCAATTCCTGGTCGGCTCGCGGTACCTGCTCTGCTGGTATTGGCGCTGACCTCAGTGAGCGGCGTCAACAGCTTCGCGGCGACATCGGCGGGCTCCCACAAACACTCCCCGCCGGCCAACGGCCAGCTCCAACCCGTCAAGGCCAAGCCGCCCGGACCACTGGCCGCCAAGGAAGGTGCGGTCCCCGTCGAATCCGGGAACGCCGCCGCCGAGGTGGGCACCGCCGCGATCGCACCCGGAGCCGAGCGGGTCGCGCTGCGGGCGCTGGTGATCGTGCTGGACAGGGGCGACTTCGGCCTCGCGACCTGGCAGTCGACGCTGGACCGGATCGGCGCCCCGTACGACGTGCTGCTGGCCAAGGACACGCCGTTGACCGCCGACCAGCTGGTCCGGCCCGACGGCGTGGGCCGCTACAGCGCGGTCCTCTTGTCCAATAACTCCCTGCTATATCAGGACGGGTCCGGTAACTACGTCAGCGCCTTTGACGCCACGGAATGGAACATTCTCTGGGACTACGAGCGGAACTACGACGTACGCCAGGTGTCGCTCTATACCGCGTACGGGACCTTCCCTGAAGATTACTGCCTGCGCTCCGGGAGCGAGGGCGGCGTCGGTGACACTCCGATCACCGCCACGCTGACCAGCACCGGCGCAACTATGTTCGACCGGCTTCGCAGCAACATCAGGATTCCGATTTCGCTGTCGTACGTGTATTACTCGACGGTCGCAGATGGATGCGGGGCCCGTCCGATCCTGCAGAACGGCGCACATGTGCTGGGTGTGCTCAGTACGTCCACCGACGGCCGGGAACGCGCGGCGCTGACGTTCACCTCCAACCAGTACCTGCCGCAGGCGTACCTGTTGACGTACGGGCTGTTCCGGTGGGCCACCAAGGGTGTGTTCGCCGGTGAGCAGCGGCACTACCTCGAAGTCGACGTCGACGACTGGTTCAACTGGACCGACCACCTCTACCCGGACGGCACGTTGGAGACCGACCCCGGCTTCCGGATGTCGGGAAGCGACGCGTACTCCGCGTACCAGCAGCAACTCAAGCTGCGCAGCACGCACCCGTTGGCGAAGGAGTTCACACTCAACGTGCCCTACAACGGGGACGCGATCGAGACCAGCGCCCACGCGCTGTGCACGTCGCTGCTCAGCAGAGATCCGCTGACCAGCTACTCACGGTGCCTCCGCAAGCAGTTCCGGTGGATCAACCACACCTACACCCACCCGAAGATGAACTTCACCGGGTACGCCGAGAACGTCGACGAGATCCAGACCAACCTCACGATCGGGCGCAAGATCAAGCTGAGCGTCCCGACATCGGTGCTGAAGACCCCGGAGTACTCCGGCCTCGGCGTCTACCACCCGGATCCGACCAACGATCTCGACCCGCCGACCGACTACGGGCTCGGGGCCTCCAACACCGAGCTGCTGCGCGCCGCCAAGGACGTGGGCGTGAAGTACCTGCACGGCAACATGTCCTTCGGCAGCCACCAGCCGGCCTGCTACAACTGCGGCATCCGGCATCCGTTGGAGCCCAGCCTGCTGATCGTGCCGGACTGGCCGACCAACATCGCCTACCACGTCACCGCGCCGGCGGAGGAGACGCTGTTCTACAACTCCTTCTACGGCCCCAACGGGAAGTTCCCGTACTGGCCGCAGGACCTGACGTACCCGGAGATCATCGGCTGGGAATCCGATATCGCGCTGCAGCACGTGATGGGCGGCTCGATCTACAGCCACACCTTCCACCAGGGCAACCTGCGGCAGTACGCCTCCGGCAAGTCGCTCACCTTCGACTGGGTGAACGCGGTGGCGGCGAAGTACAGCGCGTACTACAAGGTGCCGTTGAAGACGCCGACCTGGCAGCAGCTGGCCGGCTACGTGGACGGCCGTACCAGCCACTTCGACACCATGAACGCCGGCGCCGACGTGGTGTGGGACCGGGCGGCGAACACGCTCACCGCGAGCGCGCCGCAGTCCGGTGAGCTGTTCCTGACCGGCACCCGGGCTCCGGGCTACGCGACGTACGGCGCGGAGTCGATCTCGCGGCTGACCCTCACCGCCGGTACGCCGGTCACGCTGACCCCGGTGCCGCGGACCGGACCGTGACATTCACTCTGGGGGCCAAGGTGACGGGCACGACCAGCCGAGCGGACGATTCCGCGACGCTGGCCGTGCCCGGCCACGCGGCGCCGCCCACCGAACAGCCGGCGCGGCGCGCGCTGCGGGTCGCGCTGGTGTCGGAGGGCACCTACCCGTACCACCTGGGGGGTGTCAGTGTCTGGTGCGACCAGCTGATCCGGGGCCTGGACGAGCACCGGTTCAGCGTGGTCGCGCTGACCGTCGACGGCGACGAACGCACCGTCTGGGAGGCCCCGGACAACCTGGAGCGGGTGGTGTCGATCCCGCTCTGGGGCAAACCCCGGGCGCGGCGCCGGAGCAACCCGCCGGCGTGGTTCGCCGAGGTGCACCGGGAGTTCCTCGCCGCGCTGATCCGCCCGGCGGGAGTACGGGCCCGGTGGAGCATGGCCAGCCTGGAGACGTTCCTCGCCGCGCTGCACGGCCTCTTCGAGTACGCCCAGCTGGCCGACCTGCGGGCGGCGCTGCTGTCCAACGAGTCGCTCACCCGGCTGATGGACGCCTGGCACGACGGCGGCCTGGACACCTCCCCCGCAGCCGACGGCGACGAGCCGACCGGCCTGACGCTCGCCGACGCGCTCACGGCCTCCGACCTGATCGAGCACATGCTGCGGCCGCTGTCGCACCCGCCGCTGGACGTGGACATCTGCCACATGGCGATGAACGGGCTGTCGATGCTCGTCGGGCTCACCAGCAAATGGACGTACGGGACCCGGCTGGTGATGTCCGAACACGGCGTCTACCTGCGGGAACGCTATCTGAGCATGATCGGCGAGCCGGTGCCGCACCCGGTCAAGGTGCTGCTGCTGAACTTCTTCCGGGCGCTCGCCGCGGTGGGCTACCACAGCGTCGACATCTTCGCCCCGCACTCGATGTACAACCGGCGCTGGGCGCTCTACAACGGAGCCGCCTCGACGCGGATGCGGACCATGTACAACGGCGTGGACCCGGCCGAGTTTCCCCCCGCGGAGGGCGAACCGGACGTACCCACGCTGGTGTTCATGGGCCGGATCGACCCACTGAAGGACCTTCACACCCTGCTCCGCGCGTTCGCGGTGGTACGCCAGGAGGTCCCCGACGCGCGGCTGCGGATCTTCGGGCCGGTGCCGGCGGCGAACCAGGTCTACTACGACAGCTGCGAGGCGCTGCTGCGCGAGCTGGGGCTGGTCGGCGCCGCGGTCTTCGAGGGACGCGTCGGCAGCCCGATCGAGGCGTACCACGCCGGACACCTGGTGGTGCTGAGCAGCATCTCCGAGGGCTTCCCGTACACGGTGGTGGAATCGATGGCGAGCGGCCGGCCGCCGGTGTGCACCAACGTCGGCGGGGTCTCCGAAGCGGTCGGCGACACCGGGTTCGTGGTGCCGCCGCGTGACCACGAGACGCTCGCCGGGGCGTGCGTACGGCTGCTGCGCGACGACGAGCTGCGACACCGGCTCGGCGTCGCGGCCCGGGAACGCGTACTCGACAACTTCACGCTCGCGCAGTCGCTAGACGCGTACCGCGCCGTCTACCGGGACCTGCCGTGACGGCCCCGGACCCGGTGGCGGTGCTTGCCGAGCGGGCACGCCCCAGCTGTGTCGGCGCGGTGGATGCGCTGCAGGTCGCGGCCGTGCTGGAGAGCGACGGCGTCACCGACCGCGCCGCCTCCGAGGAGTACGGCTACTCCGACGTGTTCACGCTCGCCGAGGAGGTCTTCTCCCGGATGCCGCCCCGCCCCGCCGACTCCGAGCCGGTACGCCGGCCCGGCGGCACCCGTACCGCCCGCGAACTCTCCCACGGCCTGCTGTACGTGCTGCCCAGCGCCGCCTTCCCCGCGGCGTACGCCCTGCTCGGGTTGCGCGGGCTGGTCACCGGGCTGGTGCTGGCGACCGCGCTCGGGTGGGTCTGGAGCATGGGCAACACGGTGCTGGCGTACCGGCTGATAGGCGCGCGCCACCTGGGAAGCGCGGCGCGGGTGCTGCGGCGCGGCATGCTGCTCGGGTTGCTGGTCGGCGCCGCCGGCGGGTACGGGCTGACCCGGCTGTTCGGCGTCGCCACCGGAGTGATCGTGCTGGTGGTGGCGCAGCTGGGATTCCAGCTCGCCGGTGGGGTGCTGCTGTTCTTCCGGCTGGAGCAGGTGCTGCTGCTGGCGATGCTGCCCACGGTGGGGCTGGGTGTGGCGTACCTGGCCACCGGCGTACCGGCCGCGCACTGGGTGGCGGCGAGCGGCGTCTGTTCGGTCGTGGTGATGGCGGTCGCCGGCTATCTGGCGGCGCTGCGCCCCGGCGCGCTGCTGAGTAGGGG
>JBOGDG010000141.1:0-7627 GCA_050701655.1 Micromonosporaceae bacterium | reverse complement strand
GTCCACGGCGGTCATGATCGCCTCGTGCAGTTCGTCGTGGGCGGCCACGTCGATCTCGCCGACGAGGGCGAGCCGCAGCGTCCCGTCGTCGGCCGGGTGCCGGTTGATCTCGTAAGCGGGGCTCACGTGCACGGTTCGCCTCGAATGGACGTCACTGTCGGAACTGGCACTGAGAACTCTATGCCGAAAAGCACTTCGGTATCGACAACCTTACGTACGGTAGTGCACGCCGAAAGGGTCGAGTGGCGGGCACGCCGTACGAGTAGTTGGTCGCACAACGGCCCGGCACGGTTCCCGTCCGCCGGCATTTCCGCAGGCCAGAGCGGGCGCCGAAGTGCGAACGCGGCCACCGAGCCGTTGTCGGTCCCGGTCGTAGCGTCGGACGTGGGATCCAGCGTTGCGAGGTCGCCATGACCACTGACCCGGGCGCCGCGCCGGCGTACCGCGTTCGGGCGGCTGCTCGCCGCGCTCCCCGCGTTCGGGTGGGCATCGCGTGCTGCGCCCCCGACCCTGCTGCTCGCGCTCGGCGCCGGATTCGCCGCCGCCCAGGAGTCCACGACCGGGTAGCACCACGGGTCTGAGGCAGAGCGGCTCGCCGAGCCGTCTCACGTGGCGTCTGTGGCGACGTGGGTGCGCCAGGAATGGGCGGGCTCGAAGCCGAGCACCGTCCTGGCACGGTCGATGGCAAGCAGCGTCTCGAACTCGCCGATCTCTCGCGTCAGCCGGACATCGGGGAAAGCCTCGGCAAGCAAGTCCGCCGACGGGCGATTCATGACGGTGTCCGCCGCTGCGATGATCAAACTTGGACTTCCCGCCACGGAGTCCGGCGGCGCGCTCAAAGCCAGACGGCACGCGCGGGCGACGTCCCGCTCGTCCACGTACCCCCAGAGGTTCCACTTGCGCTTGAGGGGATCTGCCCAGAACGAGGGAAAGCGCTGGTAGTCGGTGGGAGCCATGATGTTGGAGAAGCGCAACGCGATGAACGGGATCCCGGACCACTGAGCGACATGTCCGGCGATGGTCTCGCTCGCCACCTTCGACAGCGCGTACGCCGTCGTCGGGACCGGATAGTGGTGCTCGTCCACGGGTGCATACCGTGGTGGCACGTCGAATGGCAGGCCGAGCGTCGTCTCACTCGATGCCCACACCACCCGGCTCAGCCCGAGCCTGGCCGCGGCCGTAAACACGTTGAAGTTCATCGTGATGTTCGTGTTGAAGGTGACCGGCGGAGTGCAGAGGTCAGGTGCCGGAATGTTCGCGAGATGCACGACCGCCTCGGTCTCCCGCAGCGCCTCGACAGCCTGGCCGAAGTCGGTCAGATCGGCACGCAACATGCCGGCCTGCAGGTCCTGCCTTGAAGCGGCGATGTCCGTCGCCGTCACGTGATAGCCGTGCTCGCGCAGATCCCGTACGACTGCTCGACCGGCCTTTCCGCTAGCTCCGGTTACACAAATCCGCTCCGCCACCGCAGGTCCCTCTCACCTTTCAGGTTTCGCGCCGCCTACCTGATCACTGTGCCAGAACCAGGTACCGGCAAGGCGAGTCAGGAGGCGCAGCAGGACAGCTTCGACACATCCCGGGTGTAGGTCTGCGCGGCCAGCTTCAGCCCTTCGGCCATCGTCAGGTACGGGCACCACAGCTCCGCCATCTGCGCCACCGTCATGTCGTTTGCGAGCGCGTAGACGGCGGTGGCGATCACGTCTCCGGCGCCGTCGGCGACCACGTGCGCGCCGACCAGCCGCCCGGTGTCGGCGTCGGCGACCAGTTTGATCAGGCCACGGGTGGCGCGGTTGACGATCGCGCGGGGCACGTACGCCAAGGGGAGGACGCGGCAGTCGCAGCGGAATCCGGCGGCCACGGCTTCGGCATCGGTCATCCCCGCCGACGCGATCGCCGGGGTGGTGAAGGTGACCCGGGGCAGGTGGCGGTAGTCGACGGTGCGGCCCGCGTCGTCGAAGGCGTTGTCGACAACGATCGCGCCGTGCGCTCCCGCGACGTAGACGAACTGGGGGTGGCCGGTGACGTCGCCGGCGGCCCAGATCCGCGGGTTGCCGGTACGCAACCGCTCGTCGACGACTACCTCGCCTCGCCGGCCGGTCTCGACCCCGACCGCGTCAAGTCCGAGGTCGTCGGTGACCGGGCGGCGGCCGGTCGCGACCAGCAGCTGCTCGGCCTGCAGCTGCTTCTCGTCCCCGCCCGGGGTGGTGAAGCTGACCTGGTACCCGGACGAGTCGCGGCGCACCACCGTGACCGTCGCGCCGGTGTGCACCCCGATGCCTTCGTCGGTGAACACGCCTTCGACCACCGCGGACACCTCGGGTTCTTCGAACGGCGCCAGCCGGTCCAGGACCTCCACCACGGTGACCTGCACCCCGAGGCGGGCGAACAGCTGCCCCTGCTCCAGCCCGATCGCGTTCCCACCGATCACGATCATCGACTCCGGCAGCGCATCGAGCTCCATCGCCGTGGTCGAGGTGAGATAGCCGGCGTCGGCGAGGCCGTCGATCGGTGGCGCGGCCGGCGCCGACCCGGTCGCCACCACGTAATGCGCTGCCTCCACCACGGTGGTGCCGCCGTCGACCAGGTCGACATGCAGCACCGGGGCCTGCGGTGTGCCGGTGAAGCGCGCGGCGCCGGTGAGGATGTCCCACCCGAACTCGGCGGCCAGGTCGACGTACTTGTCCGCGCGCATGTCGTCCACCAGCTCACGCTTTGTGCCCACCAGCGCCGGCCAGTCCACCGGCCCCGCCGCCGTGGGCACCCCCGGGAAGCGGGCCTCGAAGGCCACCTGCCGGGCCTCCGCGGCGGCCAGCAGCGCCTTGGACGGCACACACCCGGTGTTCACACAGGTGCCGCCAACCGTGTCGCGCTCTGCCATCACCACAGTCCTGCCTCTGCGGCGCGCCGCGATCGCCGCCGCGAACGCGGCCCCGCCGGAACCGATGATCGCCAAGTCGTAACCCATGCCGATGCCTCCTGTGTCGGCGGAACAACAGCGTCCCGCACCCCAATCCATTCGGCTTGCCAGATGCTTCCTCGTCAACATAGTATCCGTACAGCCAGATATGATCTGCTTGAGCAGATACGTCGATCTGGATCAGGGAGACGATCATGGTGCTGGCCGGTGACGCCGCGACGCGGCTGCTACCTGCAACGACCGACGGGGTGGGGATCGTGGCGAAGTTCTTCCGGGCGCTGGGTGACCCGACCCGGTTGCGGCTGCTGGAGTATCTGCTGCACGACGAGCACACCGTCTCGGAGTGCGTGGCGCACGTGGGGCTGTCGCAGGGCCGGGTGTCCACTCACCTGGCGTGCCTGGCCGACTGTGGGTACGTGGAGGTACGGCGTACCGGCCGCAACGCGTTCTACCGGGTGGCCGATCCGCGGGTGGCGGATCTGGTGGTGCTCGCGCACGCGCTCGCGGCCGACAACTGCGCTGCGCTGGCCGCGTGCGAGCGCATCGAAGGGGAGTGACCGGCGTGGACACCAGTGACAGACGCGTCGCGCTCGGCGCGGGTGGCGCTCTCGCGGTCTGTTGCACGGTGCACCTGCTCGTGCTCGCCGGTGGTCTCGGAGCCGTGGTCGGCTTCGCCGGCGGCGTGCTGTCCAGCCCGTACCTGCTTGTTGGTGGGCTGGCGCTGCTCGCTGTCGCCGTCGTTCTGCTACTGCGGCGCCTCAACCGCGGCAAGGCCGGGCACGCGACCACCAGCGACTCCTGCACCCCGGCCGCAGATGTCGCATCGGCCGTCACCGGCGACGGCCGTCAGGAACGGAGCCACCGATGAATCGCTACCCGACCAGCGTCGCCTGCCGCCACTGCGCAATACCGGCCCCGGCGAACCGGAGCCGGTTGATGACCGTCGGGGAGCTGTCCGCGCGAACCGGGGTCCCGGTCAAGACTTTGCGGGAGTACGCCGACACCGGCCTGGTCTACACCGCCGGTCGCAGCCCGTCGAACTACCGGCTGTTCGACGAGGACGCGTTGTGGTGCGTCCAGTGGATCGGCAACCTGCGCAGTCTCGGGCTGACGGTGGCCGAGATCCGCGACCTCGCCGCCGTGTACTCCGAGCACGCCGACCAGCCCAAGGGCCCCCACCTCGCGCAGCGGCTCACCGTCGCCCGGAACCGCCTCGATGCCCGGATCACCGAACTGCAGCGCATGCGCGACCGCATCGACGAGTTCACCTCGGCCCACCGGGCAGAGCTCGCCGGTGACGCCTGTGTCGGGTGGCTGGACGGCGATCCCCGGCGCCGCCGCGCCAGCGCTTGACCCTCCCCCCGGGGGGAGACCATACGGTCGCACCGTCCAACCCACCGCAGATTTGGAGGTACGACGATGACAAGCACCCGGCTCACCCGGTCAACCAGCGAGCTGACCGAGGCCGGCGGCGCCCTTGACCTCGGCCCGGACCGGACCCGGCTGGCGACCCGGATCTTCCGGCTGCTGGCCGAGGGCCGCCCGATCACCGCGGCCCGGGCCGACCGGACGATCGCCGAACTCGGCGTCGACCCCGACCAGGCGCGGCAACTCCTCGAGGCGTGGACCGAACGCAACGAAGCCGGCGACGTCGTCGGGCTCGGCGTGAGCCTCAACGAAACCCCGCACCAGATGACCATCGGCGACGCGCACGTCTACGCCTGGTGCGCGATGGACACGATGATCCTCGCGATCATCCTCAACCAGCCGATCACCGTGGCATCCGCGGCACCCGGCACCGGGCATCCGGTCCGCCTCACCGCCCACCCCGACGGGGCGACCGACCCCGGCCCGGCCGGCGCGGTCATCACCTGGCCGGCACGCCGCGCCGAACAGGTCGACCTGGACTCCACATCCGGGATCTGGGCGACGTTCTGCCACCACAGCTTCTTCTTCCCCTCCCGGGAACAGGCACAGCAGTGGGCCACCGGCCACGACGACATCGAGATCCTCTCCCTCGACGAAGGCTTCGCCGTCGCCCGCGACATCGCCGCGGCCTGGCTCCGCTACGACCACTGACCCGCACGGGGAGACCCGATGTCAGAGCAACCGGACCTGCAGTTGAACAAGGCCGATGCGGCCGCCGCACTCACCCCCCAGGCGCGGCGGCTGCACCTGGCCATCCTGGAAGCCTTCGCCACCACCGGCGCACCACCCTCGCGCGCCGCGATCGAACAGGCCGCCCGCGACCTGGAGATCGACGCCGGTGTCCTGACCGCCGAACTTACCGAGCGCGACGTCGTCGCCTTCGACGAGCACGAGGAGGTACGCGCCGCGTACCCGTTCTCCCCGACACCCACGCCGCACAAGATCAGCTGGGACGGCGGCCCGCAGGCGTACGCGATGTGCGCCATCGATGCTCTCGGCATCTCCACCATGCTCGGCGGGCCGGTCACCATCGCCAGCAGCGAACCCGGCACCGGGAAACCGATCACCATCGAGGTCGACGGCGACCGGGCACAGTGGACGCCGGACACCGCGGTGGTGTACGCCGGAGCCACCGGCGACGCCTGCTGTCCCTCGCTGGAGCGGACCTGCGGTCACATCAACTTCTTCACCACCGCCGAGTCGGCGAATGCCTGGGCGGGCCGCCACCCGGAGGTCACCGGCGTGGTGCTCGACCGGGCCCAGGCGCTCGGGTACGGCATCGCCGAGTTCGGCTCACTCATCCACGCCGGCCCCCCGCCGGCCGCGTGAGTACGGTGTGGCTCTCGATCGGGATGGCCGCGCCGGCACCGTCCGCGTACTCCGCCAGCGCCTCCCGCGACTCGGCCAGGATCCGCTGGTACACGTCGGCGGCGAGCCGCTCCCCGAGCGGGGTGCTGTACACCTCGGCCGCCACGAACTCGTCGATCGAGCCCCGCCGTACCGCGCCCAGCCGGGTACGGGTCTCGGTCACCCGCAGTCCCGCGCCCTCGCACAGCGCCGTCAACTGGTCGAGATCGCCCAGCACGAAGTACGCGCTCAACATGTCGAGCGCGTCCTGGCCGGCGTGCCGCCGCACCACCTCGTACAACCGCGGGTACGCCCCGCCCGACTCCAGCCGCCCCGGCACCAGCACGGCGACCCGCCCGTCCGGCCGTACCACCCGGGCCATTTCACGCAAGGCCTGCACCCGGTCCGGGAAGAACATCAACGCCGCCTGGCACAGCACCAGGTCGAAAGACGCGTCGCCGAACGGCAACGCAGCACCGTCCCCGCGCCGCCAGTCCAGGTCGGGCCGCACCCGGGCGGCCACGTCGAGCATCGCCTGGTTGAGATCGAGCCCCACCACCGCGCCACCGGCCCCGACCCGGTCCGCCCCGCCTCCGACGCCGACAGGGCGGCGCAGTTGCTCCGCCGGCTCGGCGCACCGGGACGCCCCGCGCCGCGCGGCGTCGGGACCCTCACCCGGCGAGAGCACGAGGTGCTCCGACTGGTGGCCGAGGGCGTATCGAACCCGGAGATCGCCCAGCGGCTGTATCTCAGCAAGCGCACCGTGGAGCACCACGTCGGCAACATCCTGGCCAAGCTCGGTGTGGCGAGCCGGGCCGAGGCGATCGCGTACGCCCTACGACAGCCCGCCGCCGAGCAGCGCCCGAACGCCTGACCCGCCGACAGGTTCGGTGCGGGCTTCGTCGTTTGCTCTCGCGGGCCCGGGGTACGCCTCTTGCCGTGCCGGACAATCTGTTGCTGAGGCTCGGATTGGGCTTCTTCGTGGGGTTCGTGCTGAGAAGCTCCATACCGGAGCTCGCGCTGCTGTTGGCGCTGGCGGCGATGGCCCTCACTTCGTGGCGGGTGCGCCGCGCGTACCACAGAGTGGTTCACCCGGATCCTCCGCCCGAGCGGCTCGGCGTACCCGCGACTGGTCGCACCTAGGTGGACCGCACTCCATCCACGTCGGAGTGTCAGGCGGGATCCCGGTGGGCTGTTCTCGCTCTTCCTGCACGCTGGCTGGCTGCACCTGCTGGGCAACATGGGTCTCAGGCGATGGCCGGTGCCTGCAGCCCTCGCGCGATCAATGTCGCGATGCCGGTCATGTCGACCATGGAGCCGCTGAGCTGCCGCAGGTTCAGGTGGTGCAACAGCGTTGCGGCGAACGCGGTCGCTGCGGCATCCCGCTGCGCTGGCCCCGCACCGGCGGGTCTGGAGCCTTCCATCGCGGCGTCGATGGCCCGCCTCGCCCCTTGCAGGATCTCGGTGTGCAGCTGCGCCAAGCGCCGTCCCACCTCCGGGTGCGTGCTCGCCTCCCGGAACAGGATCCGCCGCAACGCCGCAGGCACATGTGCCGTCTCCTGCACCCGGGACGCCAACCGCACCAGCGTCTTGGCCACATCGCCGGCGACGGGCTCGATCGGCAGACTCCGCAGCCCCTCCAGGCTCATCCGCTCTGCGACCACCGCGACCAGCACGTCGAGCTTGGTGGGGAAGTAATGGAACACCAGCCCTTTCGGGATCTGCGCGGCCTGCGCGATGCGCAAGGTCGGGGTCCCGTCGAAACCCGACTCGGCGAACAGCTCCATCGCCGTGTCGAGGATCCGCTCCCGAGACGCAACCGGCCGACCGGCCGTACGTGCCGGCCTGGTGTCTGCCCCGTCAGAGCCCTTCCGCATCGGACCTCGCCTCGCCGAGTCGGCGGCGGTGCCGGGGCCGGTCGTACGGCCCCGGCAC
>JBOGDG010000140.1:2260-7631 GCA_050701655.1 Micromonosporaceae bacterium | reverse complement strand
CCTGACCACGTTCGACCTCGACGACTACGTGTTCGAAGCGCTCCGCATCGGCGCCAGCGGGTTCCTGGTGAAGGACACCGAGCCGGCCGACCTGATCCGGGGCGTACGGCTGGTGGCCGGCGGTGAGGCGCTGCTCTCGCCGCACATCACCCGGCGGCTGATCGCCGAGTTCGCGACCAAGACGAAGACCCCGCGCCCGGCCACCGAGCTGAACGCGCTCACCGACCGGGAACGCGAGGTGGTGGCGCTGGTCGCGGGCGGGCTGACCAACGAGGAGATCGCCGACAAGCTGGTGGTCAGCCCCGCCACCGCGAAGACCCACGTCAGCCGCGCCATGATCAAGCTTCACGCCCGCGACCGCGCCCAGCTGGTCGTCATCGCGTACGAAGCCGGCCTGGTCCGCCCCGGCTGGCTCTAACACTCGGCCCCGGCCGGCTCGCGGCCGGGCCGCTGGGGCGCCGGAATCAGAAGAGCGGCTCCAGGCGTACCGGGAGATTGTCTTTGGGGCGGGGCAGGGAGGTCATGTCCCAACGGACCTGGTACGACGGGTCCACCGACCACCGGTAGCGGCGCAGCAGCTGGTGCATCACCGCCTTCACCTGTACGGAGGCGAAGTACATGCCGATGCACTTGTGGGCGCCGCCGCCGAACGGCTCCCAGGCATGCCGGTGGACCTTGTCCTCCCGGCGGTGCTCGGCGAACCGCTCCGGGGCGAACCGCTCCGGCTCCGGCCAGTACTCCGGCATGTGGTGGGTGTTGTACGGGCTGACCACCACGGTGGTTCCCTCGGGTACGAAGTACCCCAGGATCTCGGTGTCGCGTACCGCCCGGCGGGGCAGCCACGGCACCGGGCTGACCAGCCGCAACGCCTCCTTCATCACCAGATCCAGGGATCCCAGGCGGGCCAGCTGGTCGTACGACACCGTGTCGCCGCCGAGTGCCAGCGACTCTTCCCGGCAGCGCTGCTGCCACTCGGGTGAGCGGGCCAGGTGGTACGCCATCGCGGTCATCGTGATCGTGGAGGTGTCGTGCGCCGCCATCAGCAGGAAGATCATGTGGTTGACCACGTCGGCGTCGGTGAACCGGTGGCCGTCCTCGCTCTCGGCGTGGCACAGCGCGGTGAACAGGTCGTCCCCGGTGCCGGCGCGCTTGGCGGGCAGCCGTTCGGCCAGGAAGGCTTCCAGCAGTCGCCGGCCGGCCAGCCCGCGCGACCAGCGCAGCCCCGGCACGGGGTAGCGGATCCAGGCGGTGCCGGCCCGTACGCAGTCCACGAACGCCCGGTTGATCCGGTCGGCTTCGGCGCCCAGCCCGCCGCCCATGAACACCGAGGTGGCGAGGTCGAGGGTGAGCCGCTTGACGTTCGGGTAGACCAGGAACCGGCCGCCGGTACGCCATCCGTCCAGCCCGGTGGCGATGGCCGGGTTCATCGCGTCGAGGTAGCGGGCGAGCCGCTCGTTGGTGAATGCCTGCTGCATGATCCGCCGGTGGTGCAGGTGCTCCTCGAAGTCCAGCAGCATGATGCCGCGCCGGAAGAACGGACCGATGAAGTAACCCCAGGCGGGGCCGCTGGAGAAGGCCTTGTCCCGGTTCTGCAGCACCCGGCCGCTGGCGTCGGGACCAGTCACGGTCACCATCCGGATGCCGAGCGCGCTCATCCAGGAGACGGGGCCGTACTGCTCGTACCGCTCGCGGCCGAACACCACGGGGTCGGCGTACAGCATCTTGTGGGTGTAGCCGACAAGCGGCAGGCCCGGGTCGCCCGGGACGCTGCGCAGCCCGGTGCCGGGCGGCGCGACGGCTGGTGGCGCGACGGTGAACATCGGACCTCCCGAGCATAGTTGACAGGAACCCCTGTCAACTATGAGACCCCGGCCGGGCTGCCTTGTCAACCGGTCCGTCTGCGACGATGAAGAGCGATGACCAGTGGGGTACGCCCGTTCCGCGGCGTGAGCGCGAAGGACCGACGGGCACAGCGCTGCGCCCGGCTGCTGGAAGCCGGGCTCGACGTGATCGGGGCCGACGGCGTCGCCGGGCTGACGATGACAGCGGTGTGCGGCCGCGCCGGGCTCACCGAGCGCTACTTCTACGAGAGCTTCCGCAACCGCGACGAGCTGCTGGTCGCCGTCTTCGACGAGGTATCCGGCCAGCTGTACGACGAGGTGAACGCCGCCCTCACCCCGCCGTACGGGGATCTGGTCGAGCGGGGGCGGGCCGCGCTGGGCGTACTGATCGACGGGCTGACCGACGACCCCCGCAAGGCGCGGCTGTTCACCGAGGCGATCGGCCACGACGCGCTGCGGCAACGGCGTACCGTCCGGATCGGCGAGTTCGCCGACCTGCTCGCCGCCCAGGCCCGCGACCTGTACGGGCTGCACCACACCCGCGACCTGGAACGGCTCAAGCTCGCCACCCTGGTGATCGTGGGTGGGATGGCCGACGCGGCGGCGAGCTGGCTGGCCGGGGAGATCGCGCTCTCCCGCGAGGAGTTCATCGACGAGTCCGCCCTGCTGGCGGTCGCCGCCAGCGAAACCATCCGCGCCACCTCGAAGTCGTGACGGCGGTCGCCTGGGGCCGCGCCGGAGCCAGCGCCCGGCCCCGCGCCGCGCCCGCGCCAGCGAGTGCTTGATCCGCGCTACCTATGGTGTCCCAGGTCACACAGCCTTAGCATCCGGTCAACGGAAAAGACACGTTGGCAGGAGTCAGCACATGGTCGCCTCACCTCCCCGTACGCTCTGCCAGGCCTTTCAGATAACCGCCGCACGCGACCCGGACGCCGTCGCCCTGCGTACGCCCGGCGGCAAGCAGGAGATCACCTGGCAGCGGTACGCCGACCAGGTACGCGAGCTCGCCGCCGGACTCGCCGCGCTCGGCGTCACCCGCGGTGACACCGTCGGGATGATGCTCACCAACCGGCCCGAGGCGATGCTGGTGGACACCGCCGCACTGCACATGGGCGCGATCCCGTTCTCGATCTACAACACCAGCTCGCCGGAGCAGATCAGCTACCTGTTCTCCAACGCGGAGAACCGGGTCGTGATCACCCAGAGCGACTTCCTGCCGCGGGTGCAGACCGCCACCGGCACCAGCGTCGAACACATCGTCGTGGTGGACGGGCCCGCGGAGGGCGCGCTCACCCTGGAAGAGCTGGCCGCGCGCGGCGACCCCGACTTCGATCTGGAGACCGTGGCGCGCACCGTCGAGCCGGACGACGTGGCGACCCTGATCTACACCTCGGGCACCACCGGTCCGCCGAAGGGTGTGGAGATCACACACGCCAGCATCCTGGCCGAGATCGACGGCATCCTGGACAACACGCCGATCGGGCCGGACGACCGGATCGTGTCGTACCTGCCGACGGCGCACATCGCCGACCGGGTGACCGCGCAGTACCTCAACATGGTCACCGGCATGCAGGTCACCAGCCTGGACGACCCGAAGGCGATCGCCACCGCGCTGCCCGACGTACGCCCCACCGTGTTCTTCGGGGTGCCGCGGGTGTGGCAGAAGATCAAGGCCGGCATCGAGGCGAAGCTCGCCGCCGAGCCGAACGAACGTAAGCGCAAGATCGCACTCTGGGCGATCGCGGCGGGACGCGAGGCCGCGACCGCCCGGTTGGCCGGCCGTTCGATCGGGCTCGGCCTCAAGCACCGGCTCGCCGACCGGGTGGTGCTCAGCAAACTACGGCACGCGCTCGGCTTCGACCAGATCCGCTGGCCAGCCTCCGGTGCCGCGGCGATCCCGGTCGACACCCTGGAGTTCTTCCACGGCGTCGGCGTCCCGGTGTACGAGGTCTGGGGCATGTCCGAGACCACCGGCGCGGCGACCGCCAACTGCGAGGGCAAGGTGAAGCTGGGCACGGTGGGCCAGCCGGGGCTGGGCGTGGAGTGCAAGCTCGCCGACGACGGGGAGCTGCTGTGCCGCGGCCCGATCGTGATGCGGGGCTACCGCAAGCAGCCGGAGAAGACCGCCGAGACGGTCGACGCCGACGGCTGGGTGCACACCGGCGACATCGCCACCGTCGACGACGAGGGGTACGTCAAGATCGTCGACCGTAAGAAAGAGCTGATCATCAACGAGGCCGGCAAGAACATGTCGCCGAGCAACATCGAGAACGCGATGAAGGCGGCGTCGCCGCTGGTCGGGCAGGTGGTGGCGATCGGCGACAGCCGGCCGTACGTCACCGCGCTGATCGTGCTCGACCCCGACGTGGGCGCGGTGTACGCCGACAAGCTCGGCGTGGCCGACGCGTCGCCCGCGGTGCTGGCCGAGCACCCGGCGATCCAGAAGACCATCACCGAGGCGGTACGCGCCGGCAACCAGCAGCTGTCCCGGGTGGAGCAGATCAAACGATTCCGGATCCTGCCCAACGCCTGGGACCCGGGCGGTGACGAGCTGACCCCGACGCTGAAGCTGAAGCGGCGCCCGATCGCCGACAAGTACGCCCCCGAGATCGACCAGCTCTACGACGCCACCCCGGGCCCCGCGGTGGTGAATCTGGGCTGAACGCCACGCACGGCGGCGTCGTCGGATCAGTCGCCGACTGCGCCGTCGATGCGCTCCCGGATCAGGTCGGCGTGGCCGTTGTGGCGGGCGTACTCCTCGATCATGTGTACGTACACCCAGCGCAGGTTGATCTCGTGGCCGCGCCGGCCCACGAAGCTGTCGTCGAGCGAGCGACCGGCAGCCGCCTTGCGCGCCTCCTCCACCTCGGCGCGGAACGTCGCGAAGTCAGCCTCGGCATCGGCGGTGTCGACACCGTCGAAGTCGAGATCCTCCTCCTCGTCGGTGCTGAACAGCCACGGCAGCCGCTCCTCGAGCCACGCCGAACGGAACCACCAGCGCTCCACCTCCGCCATGTGCCGCACCAGCCCGAGCAGCGACAACGACGACGGCTCCGCGCTGCGCAGCCGCAGCTGCTCGGTGGTGAGCCCCGCACACTTCATCAGCAGCGTCTGGCGGTGAAACTCCAACCAAGCGTCCAACATCTCGCGCTCACCGACGGCGCGCGGCGCGTGCTCACGCTCCACCTCAGGAGCAATCCACTCAGTCTGGGTCATGGCGACATCCTGCCCTGCGGGTGTGACACCACGCCGCCCCATTTCTCGGGGGTACGCCAGGATAGGCGGATGATCGAGTCCGAGACCCACGCCCGGGTGACCGTGATCCGGATCGACCGTCAAGAGCAGCGCAACGCCCTGGACACCGTGCACTGCGAGGAGCTGCGTACCGCGATCAACACCGCGGTGGCCGGCGGCGCCCGGTGCCTGGTGCTCACCGGCGCCGGCAGCGCCTTCTGCTCCGGCGCCGACCTCAACCAGGTGTACGGGGAGCAGTTCCTCGCCGCCCTGTACGCCCTGCTGCGCCGGCTCAC
>JBOGDG010000140.1:0-2250 GCA_050701655.1 Micromonosporaceae bacterium | reverse complement strand
GTCGAGGTGCCGGTGATCGCGGCGGTCAACGGGCCGGCGATCGGTGCCGGCACCCAGCTCGCGGTGGCCTGCGATCTGCGGGTGGCCAACGCGCGGGCGGTGTTCGGCGTACCCACCGCGAAGTTGGGGTTGGCGGTGGACCCGTGGACCGTACGCCGCCTCGCCCTGCTGGCGGGGCCGGGCGCCGCGCGGCGGATGCTGCTCGCCTGCGAAACCCTGGACGCCGCCGCGGTACCCGGGCTGGTCGACCGGCACGGCGAGCTGGAGACCGCGGTCGGCTGGGCCAACGAGATCGCCGAGCTGGCGCCGCTGACGCTGGCGTACAACAAACTGTCCTTTAACACCTTGCTCGAACCGGAGCTGCCGGCAGATACCGAGCACCGGCTGGGCGAGGCGTTCCAGGCGTGCTGGGCCAGCGAGGACTTCCAGGAGGCGATGCGCGCCCGCGCCGAGCAGCGCCCCCCGATGTTCCAGGGCCGGTGACGCATCGGCTCGCTAGCGCAGCCGGTCGGCCAGGAAGTCTTCCCAGCTCCGCCGGCCGGTGGCCCGCAGGTAGCCGCGGAGCAGCTCTTTCAGCTGGTACGCGCGTGGCCCCGCCATGTCGGGCACCAGGCCGGCCGGCTCGCCGAGGGCCAGCTCGACGAGCCGGGTCGCCACCTCGCCCGCGTCGATCGGCTGGAACTGGAAGCCGACCGGCACCGGTATCACCGGCAGCTTCGCCATGCCCTGGAGCACCTTCAGCAACGGCTCGTGAAACTGCGTGGCGCGCAGCGTGGTCCACGGCAGTCCGGACTCGGCGACGACGCGCTCGGCGGCCCGCTTGGCGGCGAAGCAGCCGAACATGGCGCGGTCGAAGCCGGTCACGACCGGGATCCGGTCGGTGCCGACGACCGAGATGTAGACCAGGTGTCGCACCACGGCCGTGGACGCGGCCCGTACCAGATTCCGGGTCTTCTCGTCGTCGCCCTTGGCGCTGCCGGCGCAGTGCACGATCGTGTCTACCCCGTCCACCGCGGCGTCGATCCCCTCGCCGGTAGCCAGGTCGCCGGTCACGTACTCGATGCCGTCCGCGGGCGCGTGGGCGTGCCGGCTGAGCACCCGTACTTTGCAGCCGGCGTCCCGCAGGACCGGCGTGACGAGACGTCCCAGGGTGCCCGTACCGCCGGTGAGGAGGATGGATGCTGGTGATCAACAGCGAGGCCAGCGACAGCCGGCTGCTGCGCTGGTCCCAGACCGCCGCCCAGACCCTGCCGCACGGCTCCCACCGCGCGCTGCCAGGCGAGTGGCACGGCGTCCCCGCCGACCTCTTGGCCCCCGCATTGACCGAATTTCTCAAGCCCGCGTAACCCGCCCCGGGCGCGGCGGCCAGGCCGGGCGGCGTCGCCCGGCGGCCTCGACCACTTGGGGTGCTGGGTGGTGGTGCCGGTGACTGGTATGCGGCATTTGTCGCAACCACCAGCCACCCCAAGTGAGCTGGAACGGGCCGGGCGGGGTTGGGCGGTGAGGGTTTGTGGTCGTTTTGCGGTCTCGATGCGACGGGTGACCGCAGATTGGCCACCAACCATTCCACCCCAGCCCGCTACGGCGGGGGCCGCGCGTCAGCGGATGCGGAGGCGGGACAGGATGCGGACCATCGCGGAGGTGGTCTTGACGTACGTCTGGCGCGAGAGCTGCGGCGGCGGCTCGATCAGGGGGAACCGGAGCCGGGCGAGGTTCTGCGCGTCGGTGTACTTCAGCAGCCCCTCGCTGGCGTGCCGGCGGCCCAGCCCGGACGCGCCCATCCCACCCATCGGCGCGTCGATGCTGCCGTACGCGGTGGCGAAGGTGTCGTTGACGTTGACCGTGCCGGCCCGCAGCGCCGCGCCGACCCGCTGCCCGCGGCTACGCGAGCGCGTGAACACCGACGCGTTCAGGCCGTACTCGGTGTCGTTGGCGCGGCGTACCGCCTCGGCTTCGGAGGCGACCGGGTAGACCGAGACCACCGGGCCGAACGTCTCCGCCGCGTGGCAGGTCATCTCGGGCGTCACCCCGGTCAGCACCGTCGGCGCGTAGAAGTACGGCGCCAGCTCCGGCCGGGCCGCGCCGCCGATGTGCACCGTGGCGCCCTTGGCCACGGCGTCCTCGACGTGGCCGGTGACCGTCTTGAGCTGCTTCTCCGAGGTCAGCGACCCCATGTCGAGGTCGAGATCGGTGTAGCTGGCGCCCAGTTTCATCGCCGAGACTGCCGCCACGAACCGCTTCAGGAACTCC
>JBOGDG010000139.1:0-7683 GCA_050701655.1 Micromonosporaceae bacterium | reverse complement strand
CCCGGGGCCGGCGCCGGCGGCGAAGACCACCGCGTCGGCGCCCTCCACCGCGACCGCCACCTCGCCCAGCCCGGCCCGCTCCAGATCGCACTCCACGGGCCGGGCGCCGGTCGCCGTCACGTCGGCGTCGTGCGCGGGATTGCGGATCAGCCCCACCACGTCGTCGCCCCGTACGGCGAGCAGCCGCGACGCCAACAATGCGATCTTCCCGTGTCCACCCGCGATCACCACCCGCATCCCCGCAGGCTAACCCTTGCTCCGGGGCCGGTCGGCGGCGGCGTACTGACAAGCCGGCAAAAGCCGATGAACGCGACGCGGCCGCCGGGCGCCCGGGGATGGCGGGCGGCCGGCGGCCGGGTTGGAGGCTGCAGCCGGGGTCAGCCGGTGAAGCCGGCGGTAATCGAGGTGAACTGCCAGTTGTCCTGGTCGATGCCGGAGCAGTTCGAGACGACGCCGCCGCCGGGGCAGGGGCGGTCACGGTTGACCGACCAGTACGCCAGCCGAGCGATGTGGTGGGAGTTGGCCCAGTCGCGGATCTGGGTCCAGTGGGAGACCGAGGTGAGCTCCTGCTGGTCGGACAGGCCGTTCATGCCGGAGATCCCGATGTGGGCGTACGCCGTCGCATCCGACCACCCGTACGCGGACTTCAGCGAGTTCTTCAAGCCTTCCGTCGCCGAGACCGTGCAGTTGTACATGCCGGTCGATGACGGGCAGCCGAAGTCGAACGGCATGATCGTGAACACGTCGATCCCCACAGCCAGCTCACGGGAACGGTTGATCAGCCGGGTGCCCCACCAGGACGGCCCGCTGGTACTCGTACCAAAGGTGATGATGGTTTTGATCCCGGGGTTGTTCTGCTTGACGATCTTCAGCGCGCCGAGGATCCGGTCCTGCACGACCTCGTTCTCGAACTCGTCGGTGTTCTCGATGTCGATGTCGATGTACTTCAGGCCGTACGCGTTGATGACCTGCTGGTACGCGCCCGCCAGCGCCGACGCGGACGAGCAGTTGGGGCCGAGCTTGTTGCCGCTCCAGCCGCCGAAGGAGATCTCGATGTCGCCGCCGTTGGCGCGGATCGCGTTGATCGCCTGCTCGTCGACACCGCCCTTGAGCGGTCGGTTGGAGTCCCACGCGGGGGTGCAGCCGCCGCCGGAGAGCATGAACGCCATCGTGAACTGCTTGACCCCGGTCGCGTTCATCACCGTGCCGGGCGACGGTGGGTTGCCCCACCCCATGTAGAGGTACGGCGCTGCCATCGCGCCACCGGCCGGGGGAGGTGGCGGCGGGCTGGAGGTCGGGGACGCCGTGGGCGAGGCCGTCGGCGAGGCCGTCGGCGTGGGGCTGGGGTCGCTGCCGCCGGGGCCGTCGAGGCTGACGTCGTCGGCGTAGTAGTCGCCTTGGGCGTACCAGCCGTGGAGGTAGACCTGGGCGCTGGTCTGGTTGGAGCCGGTGGTGAAGCTGGTGCGTAGTTGTGTGTAGCTGGCGGCCGACGGGGTCCACGTGGAGGGGCCGCCGGTGACGCCGAGGTAGACGTAGTTGCCGCGCACCCAGGCGCTCAGGGCGTAGGTGGTGTTGGGTTGCACGGTGACGGTCTGGGTGCACTTGGCGTGGTCGCTGCTGGTGGCGGCGCCTTTGAGGGCGCGGCTGCCGGAGTGCACGGGGCTGGAGACGATGGAGCCGTTCGAGCAGGACCAGCCGGACATGGTGCCGGTCTCGAAGCCGGGGTTGACCAGCAGATTCGCGGCGCTGGCGGGACTCATCACGGCGAGCGCGGCGCTGGCCATCGTGACGGTCGCGCCCAACGCGACGAGTAACCGGTTGCGGGTACGCATCGGAGCCTCCGGATCAAGGAGTGCGGTGTGGGGACGGATATCTGCGCGGCGCCGGCGTCCGGATGAGGATGTTCCGACAGGTCGCCGCGGATCTCGGGGTTTGGCGCGTGCCGTACAAAACTAGAAAGTTTCTTTACTAAAACGTGGCGGCAGCGTATCGCCGTCGTGAAACAGGTGTCAATCCCCATGAGACGGACAGGAGCGCTGTCACCCCCCGGTGGAAAGTCCCACGTCTATCTCATTTGGCGTAGCGCACCAGCGAGAGCGCCAGCGGCGTCAGGGCGGGAGAAGTCCCAAACCATCAGGAAGCCATGCGCATTGTCAACGTCAGCCGGCCGTACAGCATACCGGCAACTGGCGATTGTTCTTGAATCGCCGATCGGGCCCACCTTTGGCATTGGCGTACAACCAGGTCGTGTCGACCCTGGTCGAGTCGCCGGGCACTCGGCCATCTTCGATGAAGCGCTGGGGCTCCACTGTGGCGCGTAGCGTCGAGTACGGCAGCTCGGCGTACTCGTTGCCCTGCCGCACCAGGGCTCGATCAGGCAAGAAGTGCATTACCCGCATGACGCTATCGCCCCAAGTCTCCCGCGAGATCGTTGACTACTACGAGGCCACGTTCGATGAGTCCAGCAGGCTCACCTCGACTGCCGACGGCACGCTGGAACTGGTGCGTACCCAGGAGCTTCTGCGGCGACACCTGCCGCCTGCACCGGCCTCCATCATCGACATCGGGGGAGGCCCTGGGATACACGCGCGGTGGCTGACCGAGGACGGATATCGGGTGCACGTGGTCGATCCCGTGCCGCGTCACGTCGAGCGCGCTGCCCAGACCGGGGCGACCGCCGAACTCGGCGACGCCCGCTCGCTCGACGCCCCGACCGGCTCGTACGACATCGCGCTGGTGCTCGGGCCGCTGTACCACCTGGTCGACGGCGCCGACCGGCTTCAGGCGTTGACCGAGGCTCGTCGGGTGGTGAAACGGGGAGGCCTGGTCGCCGTAGCGGCGATCAACCGGTACGCGTCTGTGTTCGAGCAGACGGCCACCACGCTGCTCGAACGTGAACGGATGAGCCAGAGCGTCGCGGACATTCTGCGAACCGGGCGACTTGAGGCGACGGGTCGGGCCGTGTTCACCACGTCGTACTTCCATACCGCGGCTGAGTTCGAGGATGAGCTTCGCGCCGCCGGCTTCAGCGACGTCAGGTTGTACGGCGTCGAGGGGCCGGCCTGGTCGATGCTCAAGGCGACCGAGCAGCACACCGGCGAATCGCTGATCCACACCCCACTGTTCCGCGCGGCGCTCACCGCGGCACGCATTGCCGAGGACCACCCGGAGCTGATGGCAGCCGGCTCACATTTCCTGGCTGTCGCAGGTTGCTGAGAACCAACGGGTAGCGGGCCTTGACGAGTCTTGGCGCGTCGCTTACGGTTCCCATTAGTTAGGTAATCTTCCTAACTAATGTGCGGGAGGTGAGAGCCGGGTGTCGGAGTCGGACGCGAGGCGTGAGTCGACGCCGGAGGGGCCACATCTGGCGGGCTCGTCGCGGCTGCTGCGGGCGATCAACGAGACCGCCGCACTGCGCCATCTGCTGGAGCGCGGCCCGCTGACCCGGGGCGACCTCCGCGAGCTGACCGGGCTGGCGAAACCCACCACCTCCGAGGTGCTGCGCCGGCTGCAGGAAGCGGGGTTGGCACAGGTGGTCGGCCGCACCAGCGGTGGCCCCGGGCGCAACGCCGAGGTGTACGCCGTCAACCCCGACGCAGCGTACGCCGCCGCCGTCTCGGTACGCGAGCACCACTACTGCCTCGCGATCGCGATCTGCGATCTGACCGGCCGGCAGCGCGCCCAGCTCGAAGTCGCCGTCGGTGACGACGACCCAGTGACAGCGGTCGCCGACGCGGTGAAGGGAGCCTGCGAACGGGCTCGGATCCCGCGTCGGCGGCTGCACCACGTACAGCTTGCCGTACCCGGGTCGTACGACGAGCGGGCCGGCGTGGTCCGGTACGTCGACGTACCGGGGTGGTCGCGCGTCGGGCTGGTGGACGAGATCCGGGCGCGGATGCGTACCCCCGTCAGCGTGGACAACGACGTCAACCTGGCCGCGACCGCCGAACGGCGACACGGCACCGCCGCCGACCACGACAGCTTCGCGCTTTTGTGGCTGGGCGAGGAGGGCATCGGGCTCGCGATCGACCTGGGTGGGGTGCTGCTGCGCGGCAGCCACGGCGGTGCCGGCGAGATCGGCTACATGCCGGTCGGGCTGCCCGGGCGCGGGGCCGACGACAAGCCCGCCGGGGTGCACGACTTCCAGGACCTGGTCGGTGGTCAGGCGGTACGCGATCTGGCCCGCCAGTACGGCCTCACCGCCGACACCGGGCAGGCGGCGACGGAGGCCGCGGTCGCCGCGCTGACCGGCGACGACCCGGCCAAGGCGCAGGCGTTCCTGGACGCCCTGGCGGTACGGATCGCGGTCGGCTTCGCCGCCGTGGTCGCGGTGCTGGATCCCTCGTTGGTGGTGCTCGCCGGCGAGGTGGGCCAGGCGGGCGGAGCCGCCCTGCGGGACGCGGTACGCGTCGCGTTGGACGACCTGTCCGTGTTCCGTACCTCGGTCGCGACCACCGGCGTGACCCAGGACGCCGTACTCATCGGCGCGCTCGACGCGTCACTCACGCAGGTGCACCACGCCCTGCTGGGGCGCCGCCCGGAACCCGGCGGCCGCTCCGAGCCCGGACCACGCTCCGAACCGGGACAGGGCCCGGAGCCCGGACAACGCCCCGAACCCGGGCGCGGCTGAAGTCAATCCGTAGCGCAACCCCTCATGGGAGGCGACCCCCTTATGAACCTCCGGATCCGTACCACCGTCCTGTTGGCCTCAGCGGTGCTGCTGGCGGCCTGTACCCCCGGCGGCGCCGAGGACCCCGACGTCGCGCCGGCCGGCCAGCAGGCCGAAGGCAAAGTGGAGTTCTGGCACTTCTTCACCGCCCGGGAAGCGAAGGCGATCGAGTCGGTGGTGGCCGACTTCGAGAAGGCGCACCCGAAGATCGACGTGACGCTGAAGGAGGGCCAGGACGACACCAAGATGCTGCAGGCGATCGCCGCCGGCAAGGGCCCCGACGTCGGGCTCTCGTACTCCACCGACATCGTCGGCAAGTTCTGCGCCAGCGGCGCCTGGCGAGACCTCAAGGAGTACATCGCGCGGGACAAGGTGGACCTGTCGCAGCTGCCGGAGACCGTCCGCTCGTACACCGAGTACGGCGGGAAGCGCTGCGCGATGCCGTTCCTCGCCGACACGTACGGGCTGTACTACAACAAGAAGCTGCTTGCCGAGGCCGGCTACAACTCACCGCCCAAGACGATGACCGAGCTGGCGGCGATGGCGAAGAAGCTCACCAAGCGCAAGGCCGACGGCACCATCGAGACGGCGGGCTTCGTACCACTGCTGAATTTCTACGAGCACAGCCCGCAGCACCTGGCACCGGCCTGGGACGCGAAGTGGATCACCAGGGACGAGAAGTCCGCGATCGGCTCCGACCCCAACTGGCCGTCGATGCTGAAGTGGCACAAGGGCCTCGTCGACTGGTACGGCCACGGGAAGCTGCAGAAGTTCACCGCCGGGCTGGGTGACGAGTGGAGCGCCGACAACGCGTTCCACAAGGGCAAGGTCGCGATGATGGTCGACGGCGAGTACCGGATCGCGTTCCTGCGGGACCAGGCGAAGGACATCGAGTTCGGCACCGCGCCGCTGCCGGTGCCCGACAACGCCAGCGACCGGTACGGCGCCGGCTTCGTCACCGGCAACGTCATCGGGGTCTCCAAGCACTCGAAGAACCCGGAGGCGGCCTGGGAGCTGATCCGCTACCTGACCACCAACACCGACGCGCTCGTGAAACTGTCGAACGAGATCAAGAACGTGCCCACCACCAAGGACTCGTTGGCCAGCGACAAGCTGGAGGTCGACCCCGAGTTCCAGACCTTCGTCGACATCTTCAACCACCCGCAGACCGCCACCTCGCCGCCCAGCGCCGCCGGCCCCAAGTACGTCGAGCTGGCGCAGGAGTTCATAGACAGCTACCAGGCCGGCAAGGTGAAGGACCTGGAAGCGGGCCTCGCCGACCTGGACGGCCGGATCAACCGAGCCCTGGAACTGGGGCGTTGACATGACAGTCGTCGCAGCCACCGCCGCCCGGGGTGCGGGCGGGCGGCGGTGGCGCCGGCGGCTGACCGTGCTCAGCTTCATGGCGCCGGCGGTGATCGGGCTGACGTTGTTCCTGGTGTACCCGCTCACCGCGGCGGTGTACTTCTCGTTCACCCGGTTCGACCTTTTGAGTGCGCCGTCGTGGGTCGGCCTGCGCAACTACGAGTACCTGTTCACCGAGGACACCAAGGCCTGGAAGTCGGCGGCGAACACGCTGTGGCTGGTGCTCGTACTGGTGCCGGCGAGGATGCTCGCCGCGCTCGGCACCGCGATGCTCCTGACGTCGGTACGCCGGGGCGCGGGCTTCTTCCGTACGGTCTTCTACCTGCCGGCGCTGGCACCGCCGGTCGCCGCGACGATCGCGTTCGTGTTCCTGTTCAACCCGGCGACCGGGCCGGTGAACGAGGTACTCGGGTGGGTCGGCATCGAAGGTCCACTGTGGTTCGACGCGGCCGCGTGGGCGAAGCCGTCGCTGGTGATGCTCGGCGTCTGGGGCGTCGGCGACCTGATGGTGATCTTCCTGGCGGGGCTGCTCAACGTACCGCGGTCGCTGTACGAGGCCGCGTCGATCGACGGCGCCAACCGCTGGCACCGCTTCCGGTACGTGACGCTGCCCTCGATCTCCCCGGTGCTGCTGTTCGCCGCCATCACCGGGGTGATCCAGACGCTGCAGTACTTCACCCAGGCGGCGGTCGCGGCGAGCGTGGCCAGCGGCCGGGCCACCACCGGCGGCGGCATCTCGTCGACGTTCGGCTACCCCGAGGAGTCCACCCTGACGTACCCGCTGCATCTGTACGTGTCCGGCTTCCGCTACTACGACATGGGGTACGCCAACGCGCTCGCCGTCATACTGTTCCTGGTCGCGTTCGCGGTCACCGCCGTACTGCTGCGTCGTTCCAAGGCCTTTGTGGACGGTGCGTCGTGAGCACCGTGACGGTGGCACGCCCATCCGTGACGGCGCCGGCGCCGGCCCCGCCCCGGCAACGCGCGCGCGAGTCGTGGCTGATCTGGGTAGCGCGGCACAGCCTGTCGATCGCGGCTGCGGTGATGTTCCTGACGCCGTTCGTGTTCGTGGTGCTGATGTCGTTCATGACCAGCACGCAGGCGTTGACCAGCGACTGGTGGCCGCGTACCTGGCACCCGGAGAACTTCGTACGGATCTTCACGGAGCTGCCGCTGCTGCGCTACCTCGGCAACACCGTCCTCTACAGCCTGCTGGCGACCGGCTTCATGCTGCTGTCCAGCATCCCCGCGGCGTACGCCCTGGCGCGGCTGCGCTGGCGCGGCCGCAACGCGGTCTTCCTGGTGATCATCGGCATGATGATGCTGCCTCCCCAGGTCGTGACCGTGCCGCTGTACCTGATGTGGGCCGACCTGGGGCTCACCGGCACGCTGTGGCCGCTGATCCTGCCGATGCTCGCCGGGGACGCGTTCAGCATCTTCCTGCTGCGCCAGTTCCTGGTGACCATCCCGGTCGAGTACACCGACGCGGCCCGCGTCGACGGCTGCGGCGAGTGGGGCGTACTGCTGCGGGTGGTGCTGCCGATGGCGCGCCCCGGCATCGCGGCGGCGGCGATCTTCCAGTTCTTCTACGCCTGGAACGACTACTACGGGCCGCTGCTCTACACCAGCGAGAGCCCGGAGCACTGGAT
>JBOGDG010000138.1:0-7696 GCA_050701655.1 Micromonosporaceae bacterium | reverse complement strand
GGGAAGAACTCTCCGGAGCGCCGCGCCTCGGCCAGCCCGTCGGTGTAGAGCAGCAGCCGGTCGCCCGGCTCGAGGCGTTCCACGCGGGGGCGTACCACCGGAAGAAAGCCCAGCGGAGGTGCGACCGCGGGTGGCTCGAGGGGAATTACCTCGCCGCGGCGCAGCAGCAGTGGCGGCGGATGGCCGCAGTTGACCACGGTGAGGGTGCCGCCGCGCTCCTCGATCAGGGCGGCGGTGACGAAGTCTTCGTAGCCGACGGAGCGGGCCACGGCGCGATCCAGGTCGGCGACGATGGCGCGCAGGTCGGCCCGCTCGTACGCCACGTGCCGGTACGAGCCGAGCACGACGCTCGCCAGGCGTACCGCGTCCAGGCCCTTGCCGCGGACGTCGCCGATGATCAGGCGGGAGCCGTACGGGGTGTCGAGCGCCTCGTACAGGTCGCCGCCGATGCCGGCCTCGGCGCTGGCGGAGACGTACCGGGCGGCCAGGGTGAGGGTGCCGACCTGGGGGCCGATCGGGCGCAGCACCGCCTTCTGCGCGACGGAGGCGAGCCGCGACAGCTCCCGGAACCGGTCGCCCTGCTGCTGGCGTACCACCCCTACTCCGGCGGCGATCGCGGTGAGCAGCACGACCGCGCCGATCTGCGCCAGGTGCTCCACCCCCGGCATCGTGGAGCCGAGCAGCGTGAACGCGGTGGCGACCACGGTGCAGAGCGCGCCCACACCGACCACCGCGCGCCAGGTGACGAACGCCGCCGCGAGCAGCGGCGGAGCCACCAGCAACCCCAGGTAGTGCGGTCGCGGCCCGTCCGCCAACTCGATCGCGACGATGAGTACGAGCAGCACCAGCGCCGCGCCGACACCGGCGCGTGCGTCTGGATTGGCGGCTCTACTCGCCAACGGTCGGGGCATCTGCCTACTCGCGGTGGGGGACAGGTTGGCGCTGGTGGAGACGGCGGTCGATCGCCGCTAACACAGCATGCATCTTCGAGCGGTCAAACGGGGCCGTTCCTACTGGCCAGTGTGCCTGGTTGATCCACTTGTCCTGGATAGTCCGACTGGTCATTCGTTGTGGTACTCCCAGCGGCCTATGGACGGGTGGCCAGCGCCGAGGCAGGATGTTTGACTGAGTCAACGACTGGTTGCTGGAGGCCGCGATGTCGGGTGATGCGCTTGCCGAGCGGGTGGTGTCCGTACGGGGGTTCAACCGCTTCTACACCCGCGTGATCGGGACGCTGTCGGAAGGGCTGCTGGACAGCCCGTACACCCTGACCGAGGTACGGGTGCTCTTCGAGCTGGCGCAGCGGGACCGTACCCCCGTCGTGGAGCTGCGCCGGGCGCTCGGCCTGGACGCAGGCTACCTGAGCCGGATCCTCGGCCGGTTCACCGCCGACGGCCTGGTGGTACGCAGCCGCGCCGACCACGACGCGCGACAGCAGGTGCTCCAGCTCAGCGACACCGGCCGCGCCACGTTCGCGGATCTCGATGCCCGATCCGCCGGCCAGATCCGGGACCTGATCGGCGGGCTGTCCGAGGCCGACCAGCGCCGGCTGGTCACCGCGATGGACACCGTGCGGGAGCTGCTCGGCGGCGGCGCCGCGCCCGACCCGGTGGTGATCCGGCCGGCGCGTACCGGCGACTACGGCTGGATCGTGCAGCGCCACGGCGACCTGTACGCCAAGGAGCACGGCTGGGACGAAACCTTCGAGGCGCTGGTCGCCCGGATCGTCGCCGACTACGTCGACCGCCGCGACCCGTCTGGCGAGGCCGGATGGATCGCCGACGTCTCCGGCGAGCGCGCCGGCTGCGTGCTGTGCGTACGGGAAGACGAGACGACCGCGCGGCTGCGGGTGCTGCTTGTGGAGCCGTGGGCGCGGGGCCGCGGCGTGGGCGGCCGGCTGGTCGACGAGTGCCTACGGTTCGCGCGTACGGCCGGCTACCGGCGGATGGTGCTGTCCACCAACGGCGTACTGCACGCCGCCCGGCGGATATACCAGCACGCCGGCTTCCACCAGGTCGACGGCGGTACGGCGACCGGCCACGACCTGGTCGACCAGCACTGGGCCCGTACGCTCGACGCGTGAAGCTGAAGCTTGACCTGCACGAGATCTTCAACCGCGGCACCGACATCGACTGGGCGCTGCGCGACATCATCGACCAGGCGATCGCGAAGAAGGCGACGCTGGTGGAGATCATCCCGGGCAAGGGGTCCGGCCAGCTCAAGAAGCGGGTGCTGCGGTTCCTCGACCAGAAGGAGATCAAGCAGCTCTACCACCGCGTCGAGAAAGACTCCAAGAACTTCGGCCGGCTATTTGTGCACTTCCGCCACAAATAGACCGCCGCCCCTCGCCGGGTGGCGAAGGGCGGTGGTCGGGTTTGTGGCCGAAGTGAGGTATCCGCGGCCGGGAGACAGCAGATTGACCACAGAACCACGGGGCTACTGCGGCGGCACGGCGCTCAGGTCCATCCAGTGGATCTCCCAGCGGTGGCCGTCGAGGTCGTTGAAGCCGCGGCCGTACATGAAGCCCTCGTCCTTGCCCTCGTCGGCCGCCGCGCCGGCGCTGGCGGCGTTGTCGACCAGCTCGTCGACGCGCTCCCGGCTGTCCACGCCGAGCGCCACGATCACCTCCCGCTGCTGGCTCGGGTCGGCGATACCAGTGTTGTGGAACGAGTTGAAGAACTCGTGGGTGAGCAGCATCGCGTAGATGCCGGCCTCGTCGTCGATCACCATCCCGAGCGCGTTGTCGTCGCTGAACTGCTCGTTGAAGGTGAAGCCGACCGTGGTCCAGAACTCGCGTGTGGCGGCGAGGTCCTGCACCGGCAGGTTGACGTAGATCTTGGTGGTCATCTGTTTCTCCGTTTTCTCGCGAGGTGGATTCGGTATTACAGACCGGCGGTGAAGCCGGAATTCATCGGGGTACGGGGAAGTGCAGGTGCGTCACCCGGCGCACGAACGAGCTGGCGAGCAGCACCTGCAGCACCCACAGCCCGATGTTCGCCCAGCGCCCCCGGTACGGCGGTCTCTGTGGCCTCGTACGTAGTCATCTCGCGATCCCTCCGTTGACGTGTACGTAAACTGTGTCCCGTGGACACTGTGTATGCTAGACACAGTTTTCGGGGGAGGGCAAGCACGAAATTCAGAGGAGCGTGGATGACCAGCGACGGCGAACGTACGGTCGGACTGCTGTGGGGGCTGCGGGAGCCACCGAGCCGGGGCCCCAAGCCCGCACTCAGCGTGGACCGGATCGCCGACGCGGCGGTACGGATCGCCGACGCGGAGGGGCTCGGCTCGGTCGCCATGCAGCGGGTCGCCGGCGAGCTCGACTTCACGAAGATGTCGCTCTACAGGTACGTCGCCGGCAAGTCCGAGCTGGTCGCGGTGATGATCGAGGCGGCGGTGGGCGAGCCGCCGGAGCTGGACGGCGTACCGGGGGGCTGGCGGGGCAGGCTCACCGAGTGGGCCCGCCTGATGTGGGCCACCTGGGAACGGCACCCGTGGCTACCCGGCGCCACCGAGGGCGACCGGATGATGGGGCCACGCGAGTCCGGCTGGGTCGAGGTGGCGCTGCGCGCGCTGGAAGACACCGGACTCGACGCCACCGAGAAGCTCAACGTGGTACGCCTGCTCAGCGGCCACATCCGCAATACGCAGTCCGCCCAGCGCGCCGGCACCGGGCTCGATCCCGCGCAGTTCGGAGCCGCGTTCACCGACGTACTCGAGGAAAATCGGGACCGGTATCCGGCGCTGCTGGCCGCCGGCTCGACCGCGGCCACCTCCGACGCGCGGGCCTTCGGTCTGGACCTGATCCTCGACGGCGTCGGACTACTCGTCACGCACCGCGCCAGGTAGGCGGCCTTAACCCGGGTGTACGCCTACAGGCCGCCGGTGGTGACCAGGTCCGGCGGGGTGAGCGGGAGCGCCAGCGAGATCACGCCCTTGGCCGAGTTGTCCTGCAGCCAGGTCACCAGGGTTGCCGAGTCGGTGTCGCCGTTCGCCGACTTGTAGAGGGCGGCGATGCCGGCCACGTGCGGGCTGGCCATCGACGTACCGCTGTAGGTGTCGGTCTTGCCGTCGAGCACCGTGGAGGTGATGTCGACGCCGGGGGCGTACCCCTCGACGCAGTGGCCCCAGTTGGTGAAGCTCGCGGAGCCGTCCTCCTTGTCCGACGCCGCGGTGGTGAACACACCCTCCGCGCCGGCCGGCGAGGTGAGGCAGGCGTAGTTGGTCTCGTTGCCGGCGGCGACCGCGAGGAAGACGCCGGACTCGGCGAGCGCGGTGGCGGCGTCGTTCAGCGCGGTGTCGAGCAGGCCGCCGAGCGACATGTTGGCCACAGCCGGCTTGGCGGCGTTCTGCGCCACCCACTCCATGCCCGCGATCACGTCCTCGCTGGAGCCGCTGCCCCCGCAGTCGAGCACCCGTACGCCGACCAGCTTCGCCTGCTTCGCCACGCCGTACGTCTCGCTGCCGACAGTGCCCGAGACGTGGGTGCCGTGGCCGTGGCAGTCCTTGCCGTCACCGCCGGTGGCGTCGAACCCGATCGAGGCCCGGCCTTCGAAGTCGGGGTGGGACGGGTCGATGCCGGTGTCGATGACGTACGCGCTGACGCCTGCCCCGGTGGCGGTCGGGCTGTAGCTGCCGTCCAGCGGTAGCTCCTTCTGGTCGATCCGGTCCAGCCCCCACGAGCCGACCTCGGCGGACTGCGCCGGCTGCTCGACCCGCAGCGTGTAGTTCTGCGAGACGGCGTCGACGCCGCCGGCGAGGCGTACCGCCCGCAGCCGGGCGCCGCCGAGCTTCGCGGAGAAGCCGTTGATGGTCTCGGTGTAGACGTGCGTCGGGGTCACGCCGAGCCGCTTCGCGACCCCGGCGGGGTCGACGCCGTCGGCGACGCGTACCAGGTAAGAGCCGGCCACCGCGGCATCGCCGTGCTTGGTGAGGGGTGCCAGGTCGTCCGCGTACGCCGGGGTGGCGGCGAGCGCGGGGCCGGCGGCGAACAGCACCGCAGCGGCTGTCAGCCCGACCCTTCCGATGAATTTCTTGCTCACGCTGGATCTCCTTCCCGCCGGGAACCCCCGGGAGCAAACAACGTAAAAGGGGTGAATCCATCGAGGTACCGGAATACCTCGATGTCGGGAGGCTAGCCAGCGATCAGTTCAGGTCAACGAGTTGGCAACTTCTCGCCAGCGGGGCTACACGATCAGGTCGAGGGCGCGCTCGCCGGTGCGTACCAGGCGAAAACCGGCCCTTCCGGCGGTACGCAGCAGCCCGGTGACCGTGGTCGGGGTCCGGGGCGCGGTGGCGAGCATCCACGCCAGCCGACCCTTGTGCGCCTTGTTGAAATGGCTGATCGCGAGCCGCTTCTCGGCATCGACGACCCGTACCGTGACGGCGTTGTCCGGGGCGCCGAGGTTCGCGTACACGCCGGAGCGCAGGTCGATGAGCAGGTCGGTCTCCGCCAACGCCGGCTCCAGCGCCGGGCGCCACAGGCCGCGCAGCGGGCCCACGCTCGGCAGCACGCTTCCGCCCGAGAGCCGGTACGCGGGGATCGCGTCGGCACCGCGTACCACCCCGAAAAGAGCGGACCCGACCGCGAGTCGGGCCTCGGCCCGGCGTCGCTCCGCCCGGCTCATCCCCGGTACGTCCAGCGCGTCGTAGAGCACGCCGGTGTAGCGGCACAGCGCGGGCAGGGTTGGGCTGGTGCGCAGCGCGCGGTTGCGGGTCACCTCGGCGGTCTGCCGCTCGGTCAGCCCGAGCGCGGCCAGACTCGCCGGTACGTCATCGGCGAGCGCGACCAGCGCGTCGGCGAGCTTGCGGCGTACCGGCGTGAGCTGCGGAAACGACAGCGCGTCCAGATCGAGCGGAGGCCCGTCCCCGCCGTCAGCCTTGGTCTCCGACGGAGGCAGCAGCACCAGCACGGTGCGAGCCTACGTACCGTACGCAGAGCGGCTCGACCTCCCCTGCCGCGATGGCGTCCCGCTCGTCCTGCTCGCTGGTGCCCGGCAGCTCCGGAAACAGGTACGGCCCGGTGTCGTGGTGGTGCCGTACGAAGTGCCGGTCCAGCGCCGTCAGCACGCTGTCCGACGGGTGCATCCCGTGCGCCGCCGCCCACTCGGAGAAGTACGCCTGCCACGGCTGCCCCGACTCACGCCACCACGCCAGATGCCGGTGCAGGAACGAGACGTCCGGCGCGTCGAGGTCAGCCGGAGGCGGACCCAGCCGGGCCGACCACCACGCGACGGTCGCGGCGTCATGGCGTTCCCACGCCGACTCGATCACCACCACGACGCCGTCCGGGGCGAGCAGCCCGGCGATCTTCGCCGCGGCGGCATCGGGGTCGTCGACGTGGTGGAGCGACAGGCAGGCGACCACGGCGTCGTAGTCGTGCGACGGCGTGAACTCCTCGAAGCCGAGCTGCCGGAAGCGTTCCCCGTCCGGCGCCTTCGGGTCCACCCCGAGCACGTCGTACCCGGCCTCGGCCAATGCCGGTACGAAACCGCCGTCCCGCCCGCAGCCCAGCTCCATCACCCGGGCCGGCGCCGCCGGCAGCTGCCCGAGGACGTACGGCGTCAGCCACTCCAGCCAGGCGTTCACGCCCCAGCCCCAGGGACCTCACCAGCGCGCTCGGTGTGCATGGCCGGGATCGTGCCACGCGGCTGTCGGAACCGCGACCGAAAAGTGGATTACGTCCGGCGGCGTACTCCGGGATGCTGTCGATCATGTATGCACTGAGAGCCGGCCAGCGGTTCGACGGCGTGGCCGCACTGGGGCCGGGTGTGGTGAGCGTGGACGAGGGGCGGATCGTCAACGTGACGTCCGGCTCCACGGACGGCGCGGACACCATCGACCTCGGTGACGACGTGACGCTGCTACCAGGGCTGATCGACACCCACGTACACCTGGTGTTCGACTGTTCCCCGGCCGCCGCCGACAACGTGCAGCAGGTCAGCGACGAAGAGCTGGCGGCGCAGCTGCGGCAGCGTACGCGTGCCGCGTTGACCGCCGGTGTCACCACGCTGCGGGATCTGGGCGACCGCCGCTTCAACACCCTGCCGCTGCGTGACGAGCTGGCGAAACAGCTCGACGCCGGGCCGCAGCTGCTGTGCTCCGGACCGCCGGTCACCTCCGCGAAGGGGCACTGCTGGTTCCTCGGTGGCGCGGTGCCCGAGAACGCGACGCCGGAGCAGCTGCGGGCCGCTGTCGCCGAGCGCGCCGACCGGGGCGTCGACGTGATCAAGGTGATGGCCACCGGCGGCGAGATGACGCCGGGTACGTACTCCCATGTGGCCCAGTTCAGCGCCGACGAGCTGCGGACACTGGTCGAGGCGGCGCACGAACGCGGCCTGCCGGTGGCGGCGCACGCCCACGGCGGCGAGGGGATCCGGCACGCGCTCGCCGCGGGCGTGGACACCATCGAGCACTGCTCGTTCATCGGCGCCGACGGGGTGGAGTCGGACCCCGAGCTGATCCGCGAGCTCGCCGACTCCGGCGTGATCGCCTCGGTGACCGCCGGCACCGCACCGGGCAACCACCCGCCACCGCCGCCCCGGATCGCCGCCCTGCTGCCGCTGCTCGTGGAACACCTGCGGACGCTGCTGGCCTCCGGGGTGGCGTTCACCGTCGGCACCGACGCCGGGATCGCGCCGATCAAGCCGCATGACGTACTGCCGTACGGGGCGGTCTGGCTCACGGAGCTGGGCGC
>JBOGDG010000137.1:0-7699 GCA_050701655.1 Micromonosporaceae bacterium | reverse complement strand
GGATGCGGATGGCGATCGACGAACACGCCCAGCACAAGGACGTCTACGAACACACCCTCACGGTGGTACGCAACGCGATCCGGCTGGAGGAGCGCAGCGGACCGGACTCCGGGGCTGATTTCGTGCTCCGGATGGCTGCCCTGATGCACGACGTCGGCAAGCCGGCCACCAAGCGGATCGAGGCCGACGGGCGGGTCAGTTTCCACCACCACGAGGTGGTCGGCGCCCGGATGACGAAGGCCCGGATGAAGGCGCTGCGCTTCCCGAAGGACGTCACCGAGGCGGTCACCAAGCTGGTCTTCCTGCACCTGCGGTTCCACGGGTACGGCAGCGGCGAGTGGACCGACTCGGCGGTACGCCGCTACGTCACCGATGCCGGCGAGCTGCTGCCGCGGCTGCACAAGCTGGTCAGATCCGACTGCACCACCCGCAACCAGCGGAAGGCCGCCGCGCTCGCCGCCGACTACGACGCCCTGGAAGAGCGGATCGTACGGATCCAGGAAGAAGAGGACCTGGCTCGCGTCAGGCCGGATCTGGACGGCAACGCGATCATGGAGCTGCTCGGCGTACCGCCGGGGCCGATCGTCGGCGAGGCGTGGCGCCACCTCAAGGAGCTGCGGCTGGACCGCGGCCCGCTCACCCGCGACGAGGCCGAAGCCGAACTCCGCCGCTGGGCCGCCGACCAGGGGCTGTAGTCAGCGCTCCAGCAACGTAGAATCGGTGCTGTCTAGACAGACCAGGGCGGGAGGCGCCATGTCCGAAGCAGCGCACTGGCAGGTCCAGGAGGCGAAGCAGCGCTTCAGTGAGGTGCTGCGCGCCGTCGAGCGTGACGGTCCGCAGATCATCACACGACACGGTGAGGACGTCGCCGTGGTGGTAGACATCGCCTACTTTCGCCGGCTCACCGTCTCGGACGAAGCCTTCAAACACCATCTTCTCGGACCGCCCTACTTCGACGACGACGTCATCGAGGTGCTCGAGGAGATCGAGGCAGAGCGGAAGAAGGACTTCCCGCGCGAGATCGACTTGGGGATCGACGCGTGAACTATCTGCTGGACACCAATGTGCTCTCCGAGACCCGCAAACGGCACCGGAATCGGGGGGTCACTCAATGGCTCACCGAGATACCGAAAGAGCGCCTCCACCTGTCCGTGATGACCGTGGGAGAGATCGCGCGCGGCATCACACGGCTGGTGGCGCGCGGGGATCACCGTCAGGCCGCGGTGCTCGAAACCTGGCTCGACCAGATCGTGGAGGACTTCGACCGCCGCATCCTGCCCGTCACGATCGACGTGGCGCGGGAATGGGCCGCGCAGAGTCCGGCCCGGGTAGCACCCGTCGCCGACGCGTTGATCGCGGCGACGGCGAAGGTGCACGGGTGGACGCTGGTGACCCGTAACGTCAAGGACTTCGAACCGACGGGGGTACGCCTGCTCAACCCCTTCAGCGACTGATCAGCCGCCGACGGCGAGGCCGAGCGGGCGTACGGAGACCGCGTTGATCAGGTTGGCGGCGGCGTACGGGTCGTCGAGCAGCAGCGTACGGGCGGCGTGCTGGTCAGCGGCGCGGACCACGATCACCGCGGTGTCGACCGGATCCTGGGTCGCGCCGGCGAGCAGTATGCGTCCCGCGTCGGCGTGCTCGCGCAGCCAGGCCAGATGCGCCTCGCGATGCGGCGTACGCCGTTCGGTCATGTCGGGGACGTAGCTGTAGAGCACCAGAAATGTGTTCACGGCCCCATCCTTACCGGGCGAGGCGGGCGACGGTGCCGCCGGGTCCGGACGCCCAGCAGCTTCCGTCCGGGGTGCACTGCACCGCGTCGTACCGGACCGTGTCGAACGTGGACCAGGTTGCGCCGCCATCGGTGGACAGGTCGCTGCCGGTGGGGCCGACGGCGATCAGCGTCGCGGGTGCGCCGTACACAAAGTCGACGCCTGAGCGGTAGCCGGCAGGGGCGCCACCGGCCTGCCACGACGAGCCGTCGCGCGACAGCCCGGCGACCACTCCGGCGGAAGGCGCCAGGAAGTCGCCGCCGACCGCGACGCCCTGACGCGGGTTGCGGAACGCGAGCGAGTAGACCCCGGAGGTGTCACCCGCCGGCAGCGGCGCGTCGGTGACCTCCCAGGTCAGGCCGGCGTCGCGGGTGTGGAAGATCCGGGACGCGGCGCCGCCGGAGGCGAACCACGCGTCGCGCGCGCCGGCGGTCACCAGACACGTACCGCTGGCGGCGAAGCCGAACTCCCCCGGTACGGCGTCCGGCATCCCGGCGTCGGGCAGCACCGACCAGCTGTGCCCACCGTCGTACGTCGCCGCGATCCGGAATTTGCCGTCGACCGGGTCGCTCATCGCCAGGCCGCGCCGGCCACCGGCGAAGAAGTCCATGCAGTCGTAGAACGCGTGCGGCTCCTCGTTGACGAACGCCAGCTCCCACGAGGCACCGCCGTCGCCGGTGGTGTAGATCCGCGAGTCCTCGCCCTCACCGATCGCCAGCACACTCGCCCGCTCGCCTCCGGGCTGGACCTCGATGTCGCGGAACGCCATCCCCTCCGTGCCGGCCGGGCTGACGTCCTGCCAGCTCGCCCCGCCGTCACTCGTACGCCACACCCCGCCGGCGCTGCCGCTGACCCACGCGGTCTGCGCGTCGACCGCGGCGAGACCACGGAACCCTTGCGTGGTGGCGACCGGCACCGGCTCCCAGGCCGGCGAGGACGGTGCGGCGTGTGCCCCGGACGCGGGCATCAGCAGCGGTACGGACAGGGCCATCGCGACGGTGAGAAGGCGCATGCGCACACCCTGCCGTACCCATCGATCTCTGTCTACGACGCCGCGACGCGCGGCTGGCACGGGCGCCGCTGCCGGGAAGCTCGATCCTGCTGGTGAAGTAGCTACGCCGGGCGTACGGTGACCGACTCGATCGTGATGCCCAGCTTCGGCTTCCCGTCGCCACCGCTTGCCGGCGCGCCGACGCCGGCCTTGGCGACCTGGTCCACCACGGACAGTCCGTCGGTGACCGTGCCGAAGATCGTGTAGTTGGGGTCGAGCTGGAGGTCCTGGTAGCAGATGAAGAACTGGCTGCCGTTGGTGTCCGGCCCGGCGTTCGCCATCGCGAGCACGCCGCGCCGGTAGTTGCCCGGTCCGGCGTCCGGCAGGTTCTCGTTGGCGAACTGGTAGCCGGGGCCGCCGCGCCCGGTGGCGGTCGGGTCGCCGCACTGCAGCACCCAGATCCCCTCGGTGGTGAGCCGGTGGCAGTCGCTGTCGTCGTAGAAGCCCTCCTGCGACAGATGCCGGAACGACGCCACCGTGCAGGGCGCCTTCTCCCCGTCCAGCGCGACGACGATGGTGCCCCGGTTGGTGGCGATCTCCGCTGTCATCGCGCGGCCGTCGACCTGCGGGTCGTACGTCGGCGTACTGACCGGCTTGGACGCCTCGCCGGCCGCGGCGTACTCACAGTCGGCTCCGGAGCCGGTGGCCGACGCGTCCGGAGGCGGGCTCTTGCGGGTCAAGGTGTAGTCCGGCTTACCGGAGCAGCCCCCCGCGGCGAGCGCGAGCACGACGGCGACGAGCGGCGTGGTGTGGCGGCGCGTCGCTGACCGTACCGAGGACTCCGCCGAGCTGGCGGCAACGGGCCAGCAGCGCGGCGACCAGCAGCACCGACACCACGCCCAGCGCCACCGGCTGCCACGGCGAGCCGCCCAGGTCGAGATCCACCACGTGGTTGACGGTGTGCACCGAGTTGGCGACCAGGATCGCCGCGAGCGCGGTCGCCAGCGCTGAGTTGTCGTCATAGGAAGGACGGGACAGCGGTCAGGTATGTGACCGTACGGCGGGTTGCCGGCCGGCGAGCGCGATGTCGTGGTCGGCACGGCGGGCCCAGCGTCCGGAGGCCCACCAGAACCAGGCGACCAGCACGCCGTACCCGGCGCAGACCCCGATCAGCACCGCCGGCGAGCGGCCGTCGTCGGGCAGCAGCATCGCGCCACTGAACAGCCCCAGCACGAAGCACAGGTTGAACGCCGTGTCGTTGACGCTGAACACCCAGCCCCGGTGGTCGTCGTCGCACTCCTGCTGGATCGCGGTGTCGACCACGATTTTCGTACCCTGCGAGGCGATGTTGATCACGAACACCGCCACCACCAGCAGCAACGGCCGGTACGGCAGCCCCAGCACCAGCACCGAGCCGCCCACCGCCCCGAGCACCACCGTGATCCACGCCCGGCCGCCGATCCGGCCCGTCACCAGCGGCGTGATCACCGCGGCGAGCAGCGAGCCGGCGGCACCCGCGATCACCACCTGCCCCAACCCGGCGATCGAGGAGCTGAAGTCGTTGTCGGTGGTGAAGTAGTTGCGGTAGAGCAGCAGTACGCCGATCGCCAACACCCCGTACAGCCCGCGGTGTATGGCCTGCGCCACCAGCGGGTACGCCGCCCCACCCCGGTGCGTCAGGTGTACGAAGCCCGAGATCATGCCGCGCGCCACGTCGACCATCTCGCCCAGTGCGCCCCGGTGCCGCGGCGCGTGGTCGGGGCCGAGCTGCTCCGGCGTGAACGAGTAGCGGGCGACCAGCGCGGCGACCACGTACCCGATCACCGCCACCAAGGCGATCGCCCCGTAGCTGCGGTAGCTGGCGCCGATCTGCTGCTGCAGCAGCGCGGACGCGCCCAACCCCAGCGAGAAACAGACCGTGCCGAAGGTGGTCGAGACTGCGTTGGCGGTGACCAGCCGCCCCTCCTCGACCACGTGCGGCAGCGCCGCCGACAGGCACGCCAGCACGAACCGGTTCACCGCGATCACCAGCAGCGCGAACAGTACGAACAGCCCGTTCTCGTTGCCGTACCAGATCAGGATCGCCGCGGGGATCACGAAGCCGGCGCGCAGCAGATCGGCCTTGAACAGGATGTTCCGGCGGCTCCACCGGTCCAGGAGCACCCCGACATACGGACCCATCAGGGAGTACGGCAGCAGCAGCACCGCGAACCCGACGGCGATCGCCAGCCCGCTGGTGTGCCGATCCGGGTTGAACAGCAGGCTGCCGGCCAGCCCGGCCTGGAAGAATCCGTCGGCGCCCTGGCTCGCCAGCCGTACCCACAGCAGTTTGCGGAAGCCACGGCTTGCGACGATGGCGCGCAGGTCGCCGTTGCGGAACACGCCGTCAGCCTACGGTGACCTCGCCAGGCCCGCGCCGTCGCCCGTGTCGCCCATTCCGGGGGTACGCCGCGCCCCGCCGCACCAATACACTCCGCGCGTGGACCTGACTGATCTTCTCGGTGGCCTGGACGCCGACGACGCCAAGAAGCTGCTGCGGCTCGCGAAGGGGCTGCCCGACGACGCGCTCGGCATGCTCAGCGAGCTGCCCGACGTACTGAAGAAACTCGGGGACGGGCTGGCGCAGGCCGGCGAGCTGCTCGCGGGGGTCGCGTCGGACTTCACCGGCATCGGGATTCCGACGGTGGAGCCGACGTATGCCAAGGTCGCCGGCTTCAACGTGGTGTCCGGCATGGACATCGGCAGTCGACTGTCCGACTCCGGCGGCTCGGTGCGCTCCCTGATCAGCTGATGGTCAGTCAGCCGCCACCGCCGTGGTACGCACCGGGGTACGCCTCGCAGGCCGCGGTGGCGGCGCCGGCGAGCCAAGACGTCCCGCGGATCCGGCGGGCGCTCGCGTGGGCCGTCGACTTCGGGTTGCTGGTGCTGATCGCTGCGGCGCTGGCCGGGGTCACGTACCAGCGCATCACCAGCCTGATCTCCGGCAACGTGGCGCTCGCCGGCTCCGACGCGTGGGATCTGATCTTCTCGCGTGGCGACCTGGGCGGTGCGGCCGCCGAGGCGGGCACCGCGCTGTGGCGCTCCGCGGTGAACAAGGTCATCCAGGGCTTCGTCGTGCTGGTGGTCATCGCGTTCCTGTACCAGGCGGTCGCGCTGGCGTGGACCGGTCGTACCGTCGGCAAACTGCTGACCGACATCCGAGTGTCGGCGCCCGGTCGCGAGCGCGGCATCGGCGCGGGTCGTGCCGCCGGCCGGACCGCGGTCACCGCCGTGACCGACGTCGGGGTGTTCGCGGTGGCGTGCATCCTGCTGCTGCGCGGCTGGTGGTTGGCGGCGGTGCTGTGCTGGGTGGCCGCGGTGGTCGCCTTCTGGGTGCAGGTGCTCCCGATCCTGGGCCGGTCCCGGCGTACCCTCGCCGACCGCGCGGCCGGCACCGAGGTGGTGCTGGGCGGGGTCTACCAGGCGGTCCTGGACCACGCCGGTCGCAGCCAGGAGTACGCCAATCAGCGTCTCGCGCACGCGAAGCGGCTCACCACCCAGGCCGTGGACGAGGTGCAGCGGGCCGTGGAGTCACCCCGCGGCGAAGAGCTGCGGCAGGCCGGGCAGCGCGTCGGCGAACAGGTCACCGCGAAAGGCCGTGACCTGCTGCGCCGGCTGCGCGAGCGCCCTTGAGCCGCACCGTTTCATACGCGCTGCTGGTGACGAGACGATCAGCTGCAGCAGCCTCCGCCGCAGCATCCGCCACTGGCGGGCTGGGACGCCGGGGTAGCGGCCCCGGTGGTGGCGCCACCGAGTGCCACGGTGGTGAGCAGCTTGACGGTGTCGGCGTGGCCCTCGGGACAGGTCGCCGGGTCGCTGGACTCGCTCATCGTGCGCCGCAGCTCGAAGGTCTGGGCACAGGCGCGGCAGCGGTACGCGTACGTCGGCATACCGCCATTATGGAGGGCACTCCGTACGGACGACCAGCTCGGGAGGCGGCGCGATGCGGACCCGTACTCTGCACATCCTGCTGGGGGTGTCGGCGGCGCTGTTCGTCGTCTCCCAGGTGAACATCGTCCTCGCCCTGGGGTCGATCGGGCCAGAGTTCTTCGCACTGCAGACCACCCTGTCCGCGGACACGTTCCGCGACATCGTGACAGGCTGGAGCCCCGAGGAGCTGACCCGCTACCGGGAGCACCTCGCGTGGGACACCGTGCACCCGCTGCTGTACGGCAGCCTGCTGCTCATCTGGTCACTGGTGGTGCACCGGCACGGCGAAGTCTCCGAGTGGCGGCTGCCGCTGCTGGTGACGTTGTCGGTGCTGCCGTCGGTGCTGGACTACGTGGAGAACGCGATCCACATCTACCTCGACGTACACCGGGATGCGATCGACACCCTGTCGGTGCTCGCCGCCGGGCTGGCCGCCGACCTCAAGTGGCTGTGCGCCGGGGTCGTGGTGGTCTGGCTCCTGGCGGCGTCGGTACGGGTCGCGCGTGGGCCCCAGGTGCGTGGGCCCCGCCAGACCGGCTGACGGGGCCCATCGCGGTTACTGCTGTTCGGTCTGTTCGGTGCCGGCTTCCACAGCCTTGGCCGGGACCGGCTGGTCGCCGTTGGTCCCCGAGGGACCGGCGACCAGGCCACCGAGCTTGCTGACCAGGGCGGTCAGGTCGACTCCGGTGAGGTCGGTGCCCAGCTGCATGCCCTGCGCGACGTTGTTCGCCACCGACTTCGTGATCGAGCTGGCGCCGTCGGTGGAGATCACCGTCAGCTTGTCGATCTCGGACATCGGGCGGCTCGCCGCCTCGACCACCTGCGGCATCACGCTCACCAGCAGGTCAAGTACGGCGGCCTCGCCGTACTTGGCGAACGCGTCGGCCTTCTTCAGCTGCGCCTCCGCCTCCGCGGTGCCCTTGGCGAGCGTCGCGGCCGCCTCGGCGGCACCTTCCCGCTCCACAGC
>JBOGDG010000136.1:0-7705 GCA_050701655.1 Micromonosporaceae bacterium | reverse complement strand
GGGTGGCGGCGACGGCGCGGGCGGTGTGGGCGCCGGCGCGTACCAGCCGCCACACCACCAGGGCGGTCAGCCCCAGCGGGATCAGCCCGATGCTGCGCCCGCCGGCGCTGAACGGTACGCCGTGCCCGAGCAGCCATCCGGTGAGCGCGAACCGTACCGCCGTACCGCCGGAGACCGCGCTGGACCCGAACCACCCCACCAGCACCACGATCAGTACGGGCGCGAACGACACCACCGCGGCCCAGCCGCCGGTGACCGCCGCGGCGACCAGCAACGAGCCAGCCCGGACCGGCTCGCCCCGCTCCGACCCGCGCGCAGGCTCTCGCCGTACGGGCTCGGGACGTGCGGGCTCGGGACGTGCGGGGTCGGACCGTGGCGGGCGGGCCGCGGGCTCGGGGGTGACGGGGTGATCGTCAGGGGGTTCCACGGGGAGGGGTTCTGCCTGCTCGTCGGCGGAGGGAGTGTCACGGGTGTCAGGGGTGGCGGCGGGCTCGGTGGGGGGCCCGGCCGGGGTCATGCTTTCCGGCGTATCGATGGCACGCAAGTCTTCACCCGGCGCGTCGTCCGGGCGTGACTCAGGTGTGTCGGGATCCGCCACACCGCCACTCTCTCAACACAGACAGTGGCTACCGGCACCCGACACACGCGGCCCTCCACGATTGTGGGCCCTCACGCCGCCATTACAGCGCGCAAGGGCCCACCATCGAGAAGCGGCTACAGCGACTGCATGATCTCGCGCATCAGGTTGGCGGTCTCGCTCGGCGTCTTGCCCACCTTGACGCCGACCGCCTCCAGGGCCTCCTGCTTGGCCGACGCGGTGCCGGCGGAGCCGGAGATGATGGCGCCGGCGTGGCCCATCGTCTTCCCCTCCGGCGCGGTGAAGCCGGCGACGTAGCCGACCACCGGCTTGGTGATGTTCGCCTCGATGTAGTCGGCCGCGCGCTCCTCGGCGTCGCCGCCGATCTCGCCGATCATCACGATCCCGGCGGTGTCCGGGTCGTCCTGGAACGCCTGTAGACAGTCGATGTGGGTGGTGCCGATCACCGGGTCGCCGCCGATCCCGACGCAGGTCGAGAAGCCGATGTCACGAAGCTCGTACATCATCTGGTACGTCAACGTGCCCGACTTGCTGACCAGGCCGATCTTGCCGGGCTTGGTAATGTCGGCGGGGATGATCCCGGCGTTGGACTGCCCGGGCGTGATCACGCCGGGGCAGTTCGGGCCGACGATCCGGGTTCTCGGGGTTCGGGGTGCCCCCGGCGTCTCTGTGCCGGTCGCCACCGCGTGCGCCCAGAAGTACGCCGTGTCGTGCACCGGGATCCCCTCGGTGATCACGATCGCCAGCCCGATCTGCGCGTCGATCGCCTCGACCACCGCGCTCTTCGCGAACGCCGGCGGTACGAACAGCACCGACACGTCCGCGCCGGTGGTCTCCATCGCGTCCTTCACGGTGCCGAAGACGGAGACCGACGTGCCGTCGACCTCCACCTTCTGGCCGGCCTTGCGGGGGTTGACGCCGCCGACGATGTTGGTGCCCGACGCCAGCATCCGGCGGGTGTGCTTCATCCCCTCGGAGCCGGTCATGCCCTGGACGATGACCTTGCTGTCCTTGTTCAGGAAGATAGCCATTTGTTCGCTGTCCCTTTACTTCGCGGCCGCGGCGAGCTCGGCGGCCCGCTCGGCCGCACCGTCCATGGTGTCCACCTGCTCGATCAGCGGGTGGTTGGCCCCGGCCAGGATGCGGCGGCCCTCCTCGACGTTGTTGCCGTCGAGCCGTACCACCAGCGGCTTGCTCGCCTCGTCGCCGAGGATGCCGAGCGCCTGCACGATGCCGTTGGCGACCGCGTCGCAGGCGGTGATCCCGCCGAACACGTTGACGAACACCGACTTCACCGCCGGGTCGCCCAGGATGATGTGCAGCCCGTTCGCCATCACCTCAGCGGACGCGCCGCCACCGATGTCGAGGAAGTTGGCCGGCTTCACGCTGCCGTGCCGCTCGCCCGCGTACGCCACCACGTCCAGGGTGGACATCACCAGGCCGGCACCGTTGCCGATAATCCCGACCTCGCCGTCCAGCTTGACGTAGTTGAGGTCCTTCTCCTTGGCCGCGCGCTCCAGCGGGTCCTCGGCGGCGACGTCGACGAAGTCGGCGTGACCGGGGTGCCGGAAGTCGGCGTTGCCGTCGAGGGTGACCTTGGCGTCGAGCGCCAGCGCCTTGCCGTCCGGGGTCTTCACCAGCGGGTTGACCTCGGCCAGCGTGGCGTCCTCAGCCACGAACGCCGCCCACAGCTTGACGATGATGTCGACCAGCTGGTCAGCGACGTCGGCGGGGAACGCGGCCTGCTCGACGATCTGGCGGGCCTTCGCCTCGTCCACCCCGACGCTGGCGTCGATCGGCACCTTGGCGACCTTCTCCGGGGTCTGCTCGGCCACCTGCTCGATGTCCATGCCGCCCTCGACGCTGGCGATCGCCAGGAAGGTGCGGTTGGCCCGGTCCAGCAGGAAGGAGAAGTAGTACTCCTCGGCGATCTCGGCGGTGACGGTCAGCATCACCTTGTGGACGGTGTGGCCCTTGATGTCCATGCCGAGGATGTTGCCGGCGTGCGCGAACGCCTCGTCGGCGTCCGCCGCCAGCTTCACCCCGCCCGCCTTGCCACGGCCACCGACCTTCACCTGGGCCTTGACCACGACCCGGCCGCCGAGCTTCTCGGCGAGCGTACGGGCCTCCTCCGGGGTGGTGGCGACGCCTCCGCCGAGCACCGGCACTCCGTGCCGATCGAACAGCTCGCGTCCCTGGTACTCGTACAGGTCCACTGCGCGTTCCGTTTCGCCTCGTGAGGTAACTGGGCCCGGAGCCTGAACCTAGCCGCGTTGCTGCCGGCGGCTGGCTCGAGCGGACCACAGCCCCGCCGCGGTCGGCGGGCTCCGCCGCAGACTATCGACCACGCCCCCGCCGGGGTTCATCCGGGTACGCGGCTGCGGATCGCCTCACGTCGCGGCGGCGTACGCCGTACCACCGGCGACGACGCCGGACCGCCGACATCGAACACTCAGACAACTCCGCGTAAAAATGTCGTGTGCGCAGCGTCACCACCGCCCCGGGCCATCGTTGAAAAGAACGTCGAACGCAGTGGGCAAAACGCCACTAGACGGACGACATGGACGGCCGATGTCCCGCCGGTCGAGGGGTGGCGGCGGGGCGTCGTGCATCGGAGGCCGGGTGCGTGAGGGGTGCGCCCGGCCTCCACCCTTTCCCGGGTACGCCAGCACACCGACCACCGCGCCGGCCAGGCGCGAGCAGGCCCGGTCAGGAAGGTACGGCTTCGCCGACGTTCTCCCGCACCCACTCCACGATGGACTGCGTGGTGGCGCCCGGGGTGAACACCTTCGCGACCCCGAGCGTGGTCAGCTCCGGGATGTCGGCCTCGGGGATGATGCCGCCCCCGAACACCACGATGTCGGCGGCGTCGGCGGCGTCGAGCAGCTCGTGCACCTTGCGGAACAGGGTCATGTGCGCCCCGGAGAGGATCGACATGCCGATCGCGTCGGCGTCCTCCTGGATGGCGGTCTCCACGATCTGCTCGGGCGTCTGGTGCAGGCCGGTGTAGATGACCTCCATACCGGCGTCCCGCAGGGCTCGGGCGACCACCTTCGCACCGCGGTCATGACCGTCCAGCCCAGGCTTCGCGACGACCACCCGGATCCGGCTACCCATCCGACACCTCGCTCGCTCACCGGCCAATACATTCCGTGAAAGACCGTACCGCCGCGACCGGACCACGGCGGCCGCGGGTGACAACTCTCTCTGGTACGCGCCACCCGACGCGCCGATGGCGGGGGTGTGACGGCACGCACAGTCACCGATTCCCCTGGAGAACACGCACCTAACGGGCATTTAGAAACGAACATTTATACCAAAAGCACTGCTACTCGGCGGGGCGGGTTGAAGCCACCATGACGGGTTGGCTACGGTGTCCCCCGTTGTGCATCCGGCAGCTCCGACCACAGATCGGGGCCCGGCGCACAGCGCGACGCAGACTCGTACCGCGCGCACCCCCTCGCAGGCGGCAGAGTCAAGGTCGCCTGCGAGACCGTGAGCGGAGGTTTGCGTGCAGCATCGAAAACGGAGCGGTCGTCACCTGGGACGCCACCGCATCCCGACGCCGCCTCGCAGCCGTTACGCCGCCGTTGTCACCAGCGCCGTTGTCGGCGCCGGCATGGTGGCGCTCGGCACCGCCGCCGCCATGCCCAGCAAGGCCCCTGACTCAGCAGCACTCGCGGACAACGACCCCACGCTCGACCCGACCATGTCCGGTGCCGACGGCATCGGCGAGGACCGCGGCGCGATCGCCGACCGCGGCTCCCGCTCCGGTCGCAGCGCCACCCTCCCGCCCGGCAAGACGCAGGCCCCGCAGGACGTGTGGACGCTCCCGGTCAAGAAGTACAACCTGACTTCCCGGTACGGGCCCCGCTGGGGCACCAACCACAACGGCGTCGACATGGCCGGCCCCGTCGGCACCCCGATCTATGCGGCCCACAAGGGTGTCGTGGTCCGCTCCGAGTGGTACGGCGGCTACGGCTACGCCATCGACATCGACCACGGCAACGGCGTCATCTCCCGGTACGGCCACAACTCCGAACTGCTGGTCTCGGTCGGCGAGACGGTCGCCGCCGGTGACCAGATCGCCAAGATGGGCAGCACCGGCTACTCCACCGGCCCGCACTCGCACTTCGAGGTCCGGATCGGCGACGAGCCGGTCGACCCGATCGCTTTCATGCTCAAGCGCGGCGTAGACCTGGTGAACCACAAGGACTCGATCTACGCCCCCCACTGAGTATTCGCCGACTGAGCCATCCCCCACGCCAGTCACTCCTCACGCACCGCCCGCCGACTCGAACATTTGTTCTAGAGTCTAGCCACCGGCCAGCACCGCGCAACCCCGATCGAGAAATTCAGAGCTTCTGAATCGGGGCGTGACGGAGCACCAGCCACATCACCTGATCGCCGAAGTCGATCTGCGCCTGCGCCCGGTCGCCCCGCCCCTGTACGGCGAGCACCCGACCCAGCCCCCAACGGTCATGGTTGACCCGGTCCCCGGCCTCCAGCACCGGCACCTGCTTACGCAGCCGGCTCGCCGGGCGTACCACCGAAGAATCCAGCCCCAACCGCTCAGCGAAACCGCCGCCGCCCGCCGCACCCTGTGACGACCCGCGTCCTCCGACGCCACCGCCGCCCGACCAGGAGGTGTACGCGGCGTCGGTGCGCTCCCAGTGCACCAGGTCGTCACCGAGCTCGTCGAGGAACCGGGACGCCGGATTCATCTGGGGCTGCCCCCACGCCGAGCGGGTGACCGAACGGGAGACGTAGAGCCGCTGCCGGGCCCGGGTGATCCCCACGTACGCCAGCCGCCGCTCCTCCTCCAGCTCCCGGTTGTCGCCGAGCGAGCGCAGGTGCGGGAAGACGCCGTCCTCCATGCCGGTCAGGAACACCACCGGGAACTCCAGCCCCTTGGCGGTGTGCAGCGTCATCAACGTGACCACACCCTGGTGGTCCTCGGAGTGCTCGGCGTCGGGCGGGATCTCGTCCGCGTCGGCGACCAGCGCCACCTGCTCCAGGAAGCCTGCCAGGTCGGCCTCGGGTAGCTCGGCGCCGGGCTCGGCTTCCGCCGCCACCGCCGCGACCCGCTCCGTGTACTCCCGGGCGACGCTCACCAGCTCCTGCAGGTTCTCCACCCTGGTGGCGTCCTGTGGGTCGTCACTCGCCTCCAGCTCCGCCAGATACCCGGAGCGGGTCAAAACCGCCTCCAGGACCGCCTCAGGGGGCTCCAGGGCCGCTAGCGCACGCAGCTCGTCCATCATCGCGACGAACTCCGCGATCGCGCGTACCGCCCGGGTGGCGATGCCGGGGGCACCGTCGGCGAGTGGCAACGCCGCGCCGAAGCTGATCTTCTCCCGGGACGCCAGCGCCTCCACGCACGCCTCGGCCCGGTCTCCGATGCCTCGCCGCGGGGTGTTGAGGATGCGTCGCACGCTCACCGTGTCGTCGGGGTTGGCGATCGCCCGCAGGTACGCCAGCGCGTCCCGCACCTCCTTGCGCTCGTAGAAGCGCACCCCGCCCACGATCTTGTACGGCAGCCCCATCCGCATGAACACGTCCTCGAAGACCCGGGACTGCGCGTTCGTACGGTAGAAGATCGCCACGTCGCCGAACCGGTAGCTGGCGTCCTCGCCGTTCCCGTCGGCCAGCTTGTCGATCTCCCGGGCCACCCAGTCGGCTTCGCCGTGTTCGGTGTCGGCGACGTACCCGACGATCTTCTCGCCGTCGCCGGCCTCGCTCCAGAGCCGCTTCGGCTTGCGCTCGGTGTTGCGGGAGATCACCTTGTTGGCGGCGCCCAGGATGGTCTGGGTGGAGCGGTAGTTCTGCTCCAGCAGGATGGTGCGGGTGTCGGGGTAGTCGCGCTCGAACTCCAGGATGTTGCGGATCGTGGCGCCCCGGAACGCGTAGATCGACTGGTCCGCGTCGCCGACCACGCACAGCTCCGCCGCCGGCAGCTCCGCAACGGGCGCGACCAGCTCGCGTACCAGGGCGTACTGGGCGTGGTTGGTGTCCTGGTACTCGTCGACCAGCACGTGCCGGAACCGGCGCCGGTAGTGCTCCGCCACCTGCGGAAAAGCCTGAAGCAGATGCACCGTGGTCATGATCAGGTCGTCGAAGTCCAGCGCGTGCGCCTGCCGCAGCCGGGTCTGATAGAGGGTGTACGCCTCCGCCACCGCCCGCTGCGCCGGCCCCTCGGCGCGATCCGTCCAGGTCTCGTGGTCGATCAGCTCGTTCTTCAGATTGCTCACCTGGTGCAGCAGCGCCCGCGGTGGATACCGCTTCGGATCCAGATCCAGCTCCCGGCCGACCAGCGTCATCAGGCGGCGCGAATCGTCGGCGTCGTAGATCGAGAAGCTCGACTTGAGACCGGCGTGCTGCGCCTCGGCGCGCAGGATCCGTACACACGCGGAGTGGAACGTGGAGACCCACATCATCCGGGCCCGTGGGCCGACCAGCGCCGAAACCCGCTCCTTCATCTCACCGGCGGCCTTGTTGGTGAAGGTGATGGCAAGAATCTGACCCGGGTGTACGGGTCTGCTCTCCGGCCCCCGGTGCGCCAACTGGTACGCGATCCGGTGCGCCAGCACCCGGGTCTTGCCGGAGCCGGCGCCGGCGACGATCAGCAGCGGCGTACCGGTGTGCAGTACGGCGGCGCGCTGCTGGTCGTTGAGCCCCTCCAGCAGCCGGTCGGCGTCCAGCCGCGGCCGCGCGGGCCGGTGCTCACGGGGCTGCTCGGGGGCATCTGCGGGGATATCGGAGAGCGCATGCATGGCCCGCAAAGTCTATGCCGCCACTGGGACACAACGCCCACGCGCCGCACCCTGTCAGCGGGTCAGATCGGGCCCGGACCCCAACGCTCGTTGGAATCCGGGCCCTGATCGGCTAACAGCTAGTCGACCGCGTGCACCACGTCGCGTTCCTCGGCGAAGTGGCACGCGCTGGGGTGGGGCGAGCCATGACGTACCTCCAGCGCCGGCACCTCGGCGGCGCAGATGTCCTGCGCCTTCCAGCACCGGGTACGGAACCGGCAGCCCGACGGCGGGTTGGCCGGCGACGGGACGTCACCCTCCAGCACGATCTGGTCCCGGTGCCCGCGCAGTGTCGGGT
>JBOGDG010000135.1:0-7724 GCA_050701655.1 Micromonosporaceae bacterium | reverse complement strand
GTCCGTCGTAGGGTGCGTGGCGTGGGTCGTGCGTTGGCGGTGGTGATGCTCGCGGCGCTGGCGCTGCCCGGGTGCGGCGCGGACGACCCCTCGGCCTGTCCGCCGATCACGCCGGTCGCCTCCGCGTCGCTGGCGCCGTTGCCCGACGAGCTGAAGCTGGCGAAGCTCGGCACCGTCACCGGCGTACACGTCGATGCCGAGCAGATCACCGCGACGCTGCAGCGCGACGCGACGATCGACGAGGCGGCCACCGCGGTGCAGGAGCATTTCGGGGACATCGGCTGGGACGTGGTGAGCACCGACAACGAGGGCTTCGAAGCCGAGGTCTTTGTGGTACGCAACGCCGACACCGGCCTGATCAAGATCCGCGAATCCGACTGCGCCGGCCGGGTGATCCTCGACGTCACCGTCGTCCCCGCCGCCCTCGCGCCGTCCCCATCCCCCTGACGCGTCCCCCTGACCCGACCCGCTGACGCGGCCCGCTGACGCGGCGCCCACTTGGTGGGGCAAAGAGTTGTGGTCGCGTCCCCTTTGTCCGTTATGGAACGACGCTTTGCCCCACCAAGTGGGCGAAGGGTAGCCGGCGCGGGTCAGGTGAGGCGGATGCGGCGGAGTAGGAGGAGTTGGAGGGCGACGGCGATCGCGGCGAGCGCCAGCAGGACCACGGAGAGCAGGCTGGCGTAGCCGAGCTCGCCGTACAGGAAGGTGCGGCGGTAGACGTACAGCGGGGAGACCAGGGTGGCGTAGTGCGGGTTGCCCTGGGTGACCAGCAGCGCCGGTACGAAGGTCGTCTGCAGCACCAGCAGCACGTCCCGGAACGCCAGCAGCCCCAGGATCGGCGCCATCAACGGCAGCGTGATCCGGCGGAACGTGTGCCAGGCGCTGGTCCCCTCGACCGCCGCCGCCTCGTACAGCCGGTGCGGCACCGCGGCCCGAGCGGCGAGCGCCACCACGAACGCCTCGCCCACCTGGAACGCCAGCACCAGCGCCAGCGCGAACCGGGCGGCGTTCGGGTCGGTGAACCAGCCGGCCCACGGCAGCGGGCCGTACAGCGGGTTGAGCAGCCACAGCCACAGCAGCGCCCACGCCGCGTCCGGCACCACCGCCGGCAGGTACACCGCGGTACGCCCCACTCCGTTTGCCCAGTCGCGGGTGTGCAGCAGCAGCGCGCACCCGGTGGCAAGAACCAGCCGCAGCGGTACGGCGATCGCCGCCACCATCCCCGCGTTGCGCAGCGACAGCCAGAACAGCTCGTCGTCGAGCATCCGCCGCACGTTCGCCAGGCCGGTGAACTCCGGCGCCGCGAAGCCGTAGTAGGTGGTGAAGCCGAGGTAGACCGCCGCCCCGAACGGCAGCGCCACCAGCAACAACACCCCGCCCAGGTACGGCAGCGCCAGCCACACCCGCCTCACGCCAGCCCGCCCCCCTCGGGTTCGACGCGCGCGCCGTCGGGGGAGGCGAACCAGTGGGAGTCGGCGCCGTCCCAGTCCAGCCCGACCTGGTCACCGACGGCGGGCGCGGCACCGGCGGAGACCCGGACCAGCAGCCGGGCCCCGTCGGTCGACACGTGCGCCACCGACTCCTCGCCGCCGGGCTCCACCGCCACCACCTGACCCCGCAGTCGCCCTGCCGCTCCCGCCTCCGGCTCGATGCCGGCGGCCGCCCCGACGAGCCGCACCCGCTCCGGGCGTACGCCCAGCACCGGCGCCACGCCGCCGCCCAGCAGCGACGCGGGGATCAAGTTCATCGGGAGCCCACCGAGCAGCCGGGCGACGTAGCCGGTGGCGGGGCGGGCATACACCTCGGCGGGGGTGCCGATCTGCTCGACGCGACCGGAGTGGATCACCGCGACCCGGTCCCCGAGCGCAAGCGCTTCGTGCTGGTCGTGGGTGACGTACAGGGTGGCGACGCCGAGCCGGCGCTGCACCGTACGCAGCTCCGCCCGGGTACGCAGCCGCAGATCGGCGTCGAGGTTGGCGAGCGGCTCGTCGAGCAGGAACGCGCTCGGCTCGCGTACCAGCACCCGGGCCAGCGCCACCCGTTGGCGTTCCCCGCCGGACAGTTCGCGGGGGTAGCGCCGCAGCAGCTTGCCGAGCTCGAGGGCGTCCGCGGCCGCCGACACCTTCGCCGCCACGGCGGCCCGCGTACCGCCCCGGGCGCGTTCGCCGAAGCCGATGTTGTCGGCGACATTCAGATGCGGGAACAGCGCATAGTCCTGGAACACCAGCGCCACGTCGCGCCGCCCCGCCGGCAACCCGGTGACATCCCGCCCGGCCACCGAGACCGTGCCGGCGTCGAGCCGTTCCAGCCCGGCGACGGCACGCAGCAGCGTGCTCTTGCCGGAGCCGGACGGGCCGACCACCACCAGCAGCTCGCCGTCGGCCACCTCCAGGTCGACCCCGTCCAGCGCGAGCACCCGCTCGCCCCGGTGCGGCCGGAACGTCTTGCGGGCGCCCCGCACCGACAGGCTCATGAGGCGAACAGCGGTCGGGTACGCCGGTCCAGCTCGGCCACCGCGGCGTCGATGTCGAACTTCTCGGCGTAGAACAGCTGGGTCAGCTCCTCGTCGGCCACATCCTCGATCTCCGGCCACCCCGGCAGCACCGGGGTACGCCGGATCGCCGGGATGCTGTCCAGGAAGGTCTTCGACCCCGCCGGCGGCTTGCCCGGGGCGAGGAACGCCGGCGAGTCCGCCACCGCCTTCAGCGACGGCACGGTACGCCCGCTCAGCGCGGTCAGCCGCTGCCCCTGCTCGGCGACGGCGTACCGGATGAAGTCCAGCGCCTCCTCGGTGCGTTCCGAACCCCGCGCCAGGCAGTACGCGTCGGAGTGCAGCAGCGTCGCCTGCCGCTTGCCGGTCGGCAGCGGCGCCACCGCGAAGTCCAGCCCCGACACCTCCCGGAACATCGGTGTGTCCCGCCGCGACCCCAGGAACATCCCGAGCGTGCCCGCGGCGAACCGGGTCTCCAGGTCCTGCGCCTGCTGCGCGGTCAGGTCCGGCACCACCGCGGGGTCGCGGATCAGCCCGGCGAGGAACTCGATCGCGCCCCGCGCCTGTGGAGTGTCCAGGGTGAGCCGGGTCGGCTTCGCCGGGTCGTCGACGATCTCGCCGCCGTTGGCCCAGACGAACGGCGCCAGCCGGATCAGCCTCGGCTCCACGCCGAGCCCGTGCATCCCGCCGCCGGAGAGCCGGCGCGCGGTCTCGGCGAACTCCCGCCAGCCCCAGCCCGCCGTCGGCACCGGCACCTTGCGCGCGGCGAACACCGCCGGGTTGTAGTAGACGACCAGCGAGGAGATGTTCTGCGGCATGCACTGCAGCGCGCCCCGGTACGTGAACGCCTCCACCGGCTGCGGGAAGTACGTGTCGAGGTCCAGCCCGCGCTGATCGAGGCCGGGGCCGACCGGCGCCAGCGCGCCCCTGGCCACGAACTGGGCGTACTCCCGGAAGTTGATCAGGAACGTGTCGGGCGGGTTGCCGGCGGCGAACGCGCTGGAGAGCCGGGCCAGGTGGTCGCCCTTGCTGGCCACCCGTACCAGCTCGACCTTCCGGTCCGGATATTTCTTCGTGTACGCGTTCACCAGCGCCTCGTACACCGCGGTCTCCTCGGGCTCGCCGGAGACCTGCAAGCGGATCCCGTCGCGGCCCGGATCGGAGCCGCCACAGCCGGCGAGGGTCGCCAGTAGCACCAGCGGCAGCAGCAGTCTGACCACGTTCACACTCCGAGGGTCTTCCGGAACAGGGAGCGCTGCGCCACGGCGAACGCCAGCGCGGCCGGCATGGTGGCGAGCACCGCCCCGGCGAGGAACAGCGGGAACACCGCCGGCTCCAGCTCGGCCAGCGCCCGCAGCCCCAGCGAGAGCGGCCAGTCCCGCTCGCTCGGCAACAGCAGCAGCGGGCCGGTGAAGTCCGACCAGTAGAACACGAACGCCAGCACCCCGACCGCGAAAGCCGCCGGCCGGCCCAGCGGCCACGCCACCCGCCACCAGGTCGCCAGCGGGGTCAGCCCCTCGACGGCGGCGGCCTCGTACAGGGAGCGCGGCACCCGGGCGTACGCCAGCGCCATCAGCAGTACGTAGAACGGCGAGGTCGCCATCAGCGCCGGCAGTGCCACAGCGGCGGGGTGACCGGTCAGCCCGAGCGACTCCAGCAGCACCACCCGGGGCACCCACAGCGCGCTGGCCGGCACCATCAGCACCCCGACCGAGACCGCGATCAGCAGCCAGCGCAGCCGGCGCGACGCGGTCACGATCGCGTACCCGGCCCAGGACGCCACCAGCACCGTCACCGGCACCGCCACCGCCACGATGACCAGCGAGTTCAGCAGCTGCCGCGCGAACGGCACCAGGTGGGTCGCGACCGTGTAGTTGCCCGGCCGCGGCTGCCGCGGCATCAACTCCAGCCCGCCCGCCGGCGGTAGTCCGGGGGTACGCAGCGAGCCCAGCACCATCAGCGCCAGCGGCGCCAGGAACACCGCCGCGACCACGAGCACCCCGACCAGCCGGGCGACCCGGTGGCTCAGCGGGGCCAACGTCTTAGCGGCCCTGTGAGGCGACGGCCTTGGTGGCGGCCGCCGCGGCTTCGGGGTCGAGGTACGCGCCGCCGGGCGTGACCGGCCGGTACGACTCGTCCAGGTCGTACCGCAGCGGCATGCCGGTCGGAATGTTGAGCCCCACGATCTCGCTATCGGAGATCTGGTCCAGATGTTTCACCAGCGCCCGCAGCGAGTTGCCGTGCGCGGCGATCAGCACCGTCAGGCCGGCCCGCAGATCGGGCACGATCGCGTCGTACCAGTACGGCAGGAACCGCGCCACCACGTCCTTGAGGCACTCGGCGCGGGGCATCAGCTCGTTCGGCAGCGCGGCGTACCGGGGGTCGCCGATCTGGGACCACTCGTCGTCGTCGGCCAGCGGTGGCGGCGGAGTGTCGTACGAGCGCCGCCAGGTCATGAACTGCTCTTCGCCGTACTGCTGGAGGGTCTCTTTTTTGTTTTTGCCCTGTAGTGCGCCGTAGTGCCGCTCGTTGAGCCGCCAGTGCCGGCGTACGTCGATCCAGTGCCGGTCGCAGGCGCGCAGCGAGATCTCGGCGGTGCGGATCGCACGCAGCTGCACCGAGGTGTGCACCACGTCGGGGAGCAGCCCGGCTTCGGCGAGCAGCTCGCCGCCGCGGCGCGCCTCGTCCTCGCCTTTCGCGGTGAGGTCCACGTCCACCCAGCCGGTGAACAGGTTCTTCGCGTTCCACTCGCTCTCGCCGTGTCGGAGCAGCACCAGAGTCCCAACCATGCGGCTCATCCTGCCGCATCGAACTCAGGTGTCGCCTATTGGCCAGCTGTAGTCCCTTCCCGGGCTGCCGGTTCGGCGCTAGCCTCGCGCCATCTGAGCGGCCGTCCCGGCCCGGCCGGCCGCCGTACCAGGGGAGGCCATGATGCAGGACTGGAAGCGGCTGGCGGCAGCGGCGGTGGCGGGGTTGGGGTTGGCGGCGACGACCGCGCTGATCGCGCCCGGGCCCGCCATGGCCGCCACCCAGGCGGAGCTGGCGGCCCGTTGGGCGCCGGTGCACTACCAGGACACCGACTCCACCGACTACGACGCGGACTACCTGAGCCGGATCAACTACGACGGCGAATGGAACACCCTCAACAACTGGGAACACCAGGACGACAGCCTGAGCCGGCTCACCGGCTGGGTCTACTACTCGGTGGTGTCCACCAGCACTCACTGGTTCGTGGTGTACGGGTTCTACCACCCGCGCGACTGGTGCGACTGGCCGTTCTGCTCGAGCGCCGACCCCCACGAGAACGACATGGAGGGCGTACTGCTCACGATCCGCCGCGACGGCAGCTACTACGGCAAGTTCGAGGCGATGGTGACCGTCTCGCACCGCGACTTCTACTCGTACAAGCCGAGCAGCAGCTCGTACACCAGCGGGCGGGAGAGCATCGACGGTACGGCGCGGCTGCAGTCCTACGGCGGGTACGCCCGGCCGACCACCTGGCAGGAGGCGAAGGGCCACGGCTGCAAGGCGTGGAACGGCAGCGACTTCGCCGGTGGGGACGGCGTCGTGTACTACCCGAACAGTACGACCGCCGAGGTGCCGTCCAGCGGCAACGACCGGTTCGTGCGCTACCGCCTGACCAACATCTTCGCCTCCAGCGGCCTGTGGGCACACCGGTACGACTCGGCCACGTTCGCGAGCTGGGGCACCTTCCGCGGCGACAACGGCACCGACAACTCCGCCAACGCGCCGTGGGGCTGGGACGACCACGACGACGGCTCTGACCTGCAGCGCGGGCTGCTCGCCACCGACCCCGCCAAGCTGGTCTCGATCTACTTCGGCAACGAGGGCAGCTTCTCCCGTACGTACACCTCCAACGCGTACCGCTGACGCTTCTGGGGTGACGAGGCACACGCGGAAACGTGCGTGACCGCGGTGAGTGGTCCCGCCTAGGGTGGGTAAGGGGCTGGCGGTAGCTGGTCCCTTACTCACGGAGGCGGTCGGTGGCGGGCGTACGGCGGTGGTGGAGCGAGAACATCGGGGGACTGCCACCTACCTTCTGGTACCTGTGGGTCAGCACCCTGGTCAACCGGCTCGGTGGCTTCATCGTCATCTACCTGGCGGTCTACCTGGTCGCGGTCCGGGAGTTCTCCCCGACGTTCGCCGGCCTGGTGGTGGGGCTGTACGGCGGCGGCGCCGCGCTCGGCGTACTGGCCGGTGGTGTGCTGGCCGACCGGTGGGGGCGCAAGCCGACGATCATCAGCGCCAACCTGGCCGCCGCCGGGGTGGCGGTAGCGCTCGGGTTCGCCTCCAGCGCGGTGCCGATCGCGCTGCTGACCGCGCTGCTCGGGGCGATCACCCAGGCGGCCCGACCGGCCGGCAGCGCGATGATGACCGATGTGGTGCCGGCGGTTGACCGGCTGCGGGCGTTCAGCCTGACGTACTGGGCGATCAACCTGGGCTTCGCCGGCGCCGCGCTGCTCGCCGGGCTCCTGATCGGGCTGGACTACCGGCTGCTCTTCTTCGTCGACGCCGCGACGACGGTGTTCGCCGCCCTGGTGGTGCTGCGGGTCCGGGAGACCAAGCCTGTCGCGGTCCCTGTGGCGGCCTCGGCGCCGGCCCCCGTGGCGGCCCCCGGAGGGCTCAGTGCGGTGCTGCGGGACCGGGTGTTCCTCGGGCTGGTCGCCGGCACCCTATCCACCTGGCTGATCATCGAGTCGCTCGGCATGCTGCCGATCGTGATGCGCGCCGACGGCCTGTCGATGTCCAGCTACGGCTCGGTGATCGCGGTGAACGGGATCCTGATCGTGCTCGGGCAGCTGTTCGTCCCGCGGCTGCTGAGCGGCCGGGATCGCAGCCGTACCCTGGCGGTCGCCGCGGTGATCATCGGCACCGGCTTCGGTCTGGTCGCGTTCGCCGACACCCTCTGGATGTACGCCCTGACAGTGGCGATCTGGACCCTGGGCGAGATGCTGATGAGCCCATCGAACGCGTCCCTGATCGCCGACCTGGCGCCGGTGCCGGTGCGGGGCCGCTACCACGGCGTGCACTCCGTCGGCTACTCGATCGCCAGCTTCGTCGCGCCGCCGCTGGCCGGCCTCACCCTGCAGTACGCCGGCCAGGCCGCCCTCTGGGGTGGCTGCTTCCTGCTCGGGCTGCTGGCCGCGGGCGGTCAATATGCCGCCGGCCCCGCCCGGGAACGCCGGATCGCCCTCCTCCGCCGGTCGGAGCC
>JBOGDG010000134.1:0-7739 GCA_050701655.1 Micromonosporaceae bacterium | reverse complement strand
CTCGTGACGGGGTTGCCCGGCGGCGTGGCGACCGGGGTCGGGTCGCTGCCCGGCACCGACATCGTCGAAGCGGTGAAGACCGTGTTCGGCGAGCTGCCCGACCTGCCGTACCTCCCCGAGCTGCCGGCGCGCGGACCCGGCGCCGACCTGACCGGGCGTACCGCCGGGCTGCTGGTCGACCTACCCGTCGAGCTGTACGCCGCGCAGTGGCGGCTCACCGCCCGCCCCGGCGCCGACCTGCGGCGTACCGATGACCTGCGAGAACGTGACCTGGACGCGCTCACCGAGCAGGCCGACTCGTACGCCGGCCCGCTGAAACTGCAGGTCGCCGGTCCGTGGACGCTGGCCGCCACCCTCGACCTGCCGATCGGCGGCCGGGTGCTGCGCGACTCCGGCGCGGTACGCGATCTCACCGACTCGCTCGCGGAGGGGCTCGCCGGTCACCTCGCCGAGGTGCGGGCCCGGGTGCCGGGCGCCGAGCTGACTCTGCAGCTCGACGAGCCGGCGCTGCCGGCGGTGCTGGCCGGTGCCGTACCGACCGAGAGCGGGCTGCACCGGTACCGGCCGGTGGAGGCGTCGGCGGCCGAGACGGCGCTGCGCCGGGTGGTGGAGCGGGTCGGGGTCCCGGTCGTGGTGCATTGCTGCGCCCGGGAGGTGCCGGTGGCGCTGCTGCGCTCCGGCGGGGCGGCCGCGGTCTCGCTCGACCTGGAGCTGCTCGAACTCGACGACCCGAAGGCGATCGACCCGCTGGGGGAGGCGCTCGACGCCGGCTTCGGCCTATTCGCCGGCGCGGTGCCGACCGCCCCGCCGGTGCCGACCGCCGCGGACGTCGCGGACCGGGTACGCACGCTCTGGCGCCGCTTCGGCTTCGCTCCCGAGAAGCTGCCCGAGCAGGTGGTGGTGACCCCGGCCTGCGGCCTCGCGGGCGCCACCCCCACCCACGCCCGCGACGTCACCACCGTCTGCCGCGAAGCCGCCCACCGCCTCACCGACGCCCCCTAACCGCACCCGCACCCGGCCCCCGCCCCGCCCCCGCCGCCCCGCGCCCCCACTTCCGCCCCGACCTTGAGCCCCCCAACCATGATCAACTCTGCCTGAGACGCAAACATGCCGGGCGTGTTTCGGTATCAGGTCGAGTTGATCATGGGAGGCGGCAGGCCCGAGCTTCCAACCATCATGGGAGGCGGGTGGGGCGGGCGGGTCAGTAGCCGGGGGGTGGGGCGAAGCCGGGGAGGATGCCGGCCTGTTCGAGCTGGGTGGCGATCGCGAGTAGGCGGGGCTCGGACCAGCGTGGCCCCACCAGCTGTACGCCGATCGGCAACCCCTCCTCGTCCAGCCCCGCCGGCACCACCAGCGACGGCAGGCCGGCCAGGTTGGCGAAGATCAGCTGACCGCCGTGGGCCAGCGCCGGCACCGGTCGGTCGTCCACCGGCACGGTGTCGGCCTCCGGGTGGGCGCTGGTCATCGCCGTCGGCAGCAGCAGCGCGTCGTACCGGGAGAAGAACTCCTCCCACGCGATGATCAGGCGGTCCCGGCCGGTCAACGCCCGCAGGTACGCGGCGAGCGAGCGGCGCTCCTCGTCCAGCTCTCCGCTGGGGTGGAACACGCCGAGGATGGTGGTCAGCAGCCCCACGAACAGCTCGCGCTGCGCGTCCCAGTCGAGCTCCGGCAGGCACTCGTCGACCCCGGCCCCCGCGTCCGACGCGGCGGCCGCGACCTCGGCCACCCGATCCCGTACGGGTGCCGCGACCGGGCCGCCGGGTAGCGCCGGTGTCATCGCCAGCCGCAGCGCCCGCAGCGGCCGCCTCGGTGGCTCCTGCCACGGCACCGGCGGTACGTCGGTGTCCCGCTCGTCGGGGCCGCCGATCAGCCGCAGCGCGAGCGCCAGATCGCCGAGATCGCGCGCCATCGGACCCAGCGAACTCATGATCCGCACCGATCTCGGAGCACCCTCGGGTTGCTTGAAGAACCCGGTGAGCGGCACCCGGTGCTCGGTCGGCTTCAGCCCGTACACCCCGCAGAAATGGGCCGGTAGCCGCAGTGAGCCGGTGAGGTCGGAGCCGACCTCGAGTGGCGTCAGGCCGGCGGCCAGCGCCGCCGCGGCGCCGCCGCTGGAACCACCCGGTGTGTGGTCCAGCCGCCACGGGTTGCCGGTACGCCCGAAGATCGGATTCGCCGTGGTGTAGTCGGTCAGGAACGGCGGCACGTTGCTGTGCCCGATCACGATCGCACCGGCGGCCCGCAGCCGGGCGGCGACCGTGCTGTCCCGGTCGGCCATCCGGTCGAACATCTCGGTGCCGATCGTGGTGCGCAGCCCGGCCACGTCGATGCTGTCCTTGAGCGTGATCGGTACGCCATGCAGCGGCCCCAGCGGCGTGCCCTGCCGTAGCGCCGCGTCCGCCGCCTCGGCCGCCGCCCAGGCAGCGCCTGCGTCCAGCGAGACCACCGCGCCCAGCTCCGGATTGTGCTTGTCGATCCGCTCCAGCTGCGCGTTCAGCACCTCGACCGCGCTCAGCTCGCCGTGGCGGATCCGGTCGGCCAGGACGTGCCCGGGCAGGTAGCAGAGGTCAGTCACCGGCGTCCTCCTTCTGCAGCGGCTCCTGCAGCTCGGTAACCCAGCCGGCGGGGTCCTCCGGACAGGCCAGGTTCACCTCCCGGCTGTTGCCGGTGGTCCGGTGGCCGCCCGCCTCCAGCCACGTCGCGAGCGTGTCGTGGGTGGCCAGTACGTCGTCCATCGGGCCGCGGTGCACGACGGTCGCCGCCCGCTCGACCGCCGGCAGGTCGGTCACGGTGAACTCGTACGCGTCGTTCGACTCCACATTTACCGGAAGCGTGGCATGTACGACGACTCCATCTGGGCTCTGTTCGTAGTACGCCGTCGCCGGCCCGACCGGGGTCACGCCGGCCCGTTCCAGCGCGGCGCAGAGCTGGTCGTACAGCGGGCGGATCACCGGGGTGATCGCGTCCGGGTGGAAGCTGTCCGCCGGGGCGGACAGCTCGGCGACCCGTACCGCGGGAAGGCTCTTGACGATGACGTCGTCGGCGGGCATGCGACCCTCACTCTCGATCATCCGGAGCCTCGCCTCGACGTGCGCCAACCGGGCCGCGTCGGCCTCGATCTGGTTGCGCAGCTCGGCCCGCCGCAGGGTCAGCATCCCGCGCAGCGCCTCGGCGCCGACCTTCTCGTCGAGCAGCTGCCGCACCTGCTCCAGGGTGAAGCCGAGCTCTTTGAGCGCGACCACCCGGTTCAGCCGCGCCAGCTGGTCCGCCCGGTACGAGCGGTAGCCGGTGGCCGGGTCCACGTACGCCGGGGTGAGCAGCCCGATCGCGTCGTAGTGACGCAGCATCCGGACCGACACCTGACCGTGTCTGGCGAAGTCTCCGATACTCAACATGACGCCTCCGGTGTACGGCCTGACACGGTGTCAGGGTCAAGTCTGGCCCCGAGGTGATCGACAAGCGTCGCGCGTGTCGTACCGGGTGGCTAGATTCTTGGTGTGAGCAGCGAAGAAGCCATCCCCGCACAGCCGGCCGAAGGCCAGGCCGAGCCCACCCCGGAGGCCCGCGAGCGGCACAGTGACCTGGCCGAGGAGCTCAACGAGCACCAGTACCGCTACTACATCCTCGACCAGCCCTCGGTCTCCGACGCGGAGTACGACCGGCTGCTGCGCGAGCTGGAGCGGCTGGAGGAGGAGTATCCGGCGCTGCGTACGCCCGACTCGCCGACGCAGCGGGTGGGCGGCACGTACTCCACCCTGTTCACCGCGGTGGCGCACGCGGAGCGGATGTTCTCGCTGGACAACGCGTTCAGCGAGGAGGAGCTGGCGGGCTGGGCGGCCCGGGTGGAGCGCGAGGTCGGCCCCGACGCGGAGTACCTGTGCGAGCTGAAGGTCGACGGGCTGGCGATCAACCTGACGTACGAGCGGGGCCGGCTGGTGCGCGCCGCCACCCGGGGCGACGGGCGTACCGGGGAGGACGTCACACCCAACGTCCGCACCATCTCCGAGGTGCCGCACCGGCTGCAGGCCGGCGACGGCTTCGAGGTGCCCGAGCTGGTGGAGATCCGGGGCGAGATCTACTTCCCGGTGGCGCTGTTCGGCGAGCTCAACGAGCAGCTGGTCGCCGCCGGCGGCAAGCCGTTCGCCAACCCTCGCAACGCCGCCGCGGGCAGCCTGCGGCAGAAGGATCCCCGGATCACGGCGACCCGCCCGCTGCGGCTGGTGGTGCACGGCCTGGGCGCCCGGCGCGGCTTCGAGCCGGCGCGGCAGTCCGAGGCGTACGAGGCGCTGAAGGCGTGGGGGCTGCCGACCAGCAAGAGCTGGAAGGTGGTCTCCACGCTGGACGAGGTGCGTGAGTTCATCGGCTACTACGCCGAGCACCGGCACGTCGTGGAGCACGAGATCGACGGCGTGGTGGTGAAGGTCGACAGCGTGCCGCACCAGCGCCGGCTGGGCTCCACCAGCCGGGCGCCGCGCTGGGCGATCGCGTACAAGTACCCGCCGGAGGAGGTCAACACCAAGCTGGTCGACATCCGGGTGAACGTGGGCCGCACCGGCCGGGTCACCCCGTACGCGGAGCTGGAGCCGGTGCTGGTGGCGGGCTCCACCGTGACGTTCGCGACGCTGCACAACGCCGACGAGGTGAGGCGCAAGGGCGTGCTGATCGGGGACACCATCGTGCTGCGCAAGGCGGGCGACGTGATCCCCGAGGTGGTCTCCCCGGTGGTCGACCTGCGGGACGGCACCGAGCGGGAGTTCGTGATGCCGACCCACTGCCCGGAGTGCGGCACCGAGCTGCGCCGGGAGAAGGAGTCCGACGTCGACATCCGCTGCCCGAACAGCCGGTCCTGTCCGGCGCAGCTGCGGGAGCGGCTGTCCCACCTCGCGGGCCGGGGCGGCTTCGACATCGAGGTGCTCGGCTACAAGTCCGGTACGGCGCTGCTGGAGTCCGGCGTGATCGGCGACGAAGGCGACCTGTTCTCGCTCGACGAGGACGCGCTGCGGAAGTGTCCCTTCTTCGTCAACAAGGACGGCTCGCTGGGCAGCAACGGGGTGAAGCTGCTGGCCAACCTGCAGGAGGCGAAGCAGCGTCCGCTGTGGCGGGTGCTGGTGGCGCTCTCCATCCGGCACGTCGGGCCGACCGCGGCGCAGGCGTTGGCGCTGGAGTTCGGCTCGATCGACCGGATCACCGAGGCGAGTCAGGAGGAGCTGGCCGCCGCCGAGGGGGTCGGCCCGACCATCGCCGAATCGGTGGTGGAGTGGTTCGCCGTCGACTGGCACCGCGACGTGGTCGACAAGTGGCGTGATGCCGGCGTACGGATGGCCGAGGAGCGCGCCGACCAGCCGCGCCCGCTGGCCGGCCTCAGCGTCGTGATCACCGGGTCGCTCGCCGGGTTCTCCCGTGACGAGGCGAAGGAAGAGGTGCAGCGGCGCGGCGGCAAGGTGTCCAGCTCGGTGTCGAAGAAGACCGACTTCGTGGTGGTCGGAGACTCGCCGGGGTCCAAGTACGACAAGGCGGTGCAGCTGAAGGTGCCGGTGCTGGACGAGGACCGATTCCGGGTGTTGCTGCAGGACGGGCCGGACGCCGTACAGGCGGAGTTACCGACGGTCACGCCGGATCACGGATAGAACACACATCACGCTCACAGGGCACGTACTGCTGAATACGGTGCGCGATACTGCAGAACAGCACCGTCACCGCCGTAATCCGGCATCGTTGCTCACGGCGAAGGACGGGGCGACGTTAGGGGGCGTCGCCAGGGGTAGCCGTGCCGCCGCCTGCCTTGTGGGGGGCGCGGCGACGCGGTTCGCCACCCGGGCAACCGGGCGCGGGCTGCGCGAGGTGGCGGGAGGGGTGGATGCAGCCGACGTCGCTGAGAAACTCCGCGCCGCACGAGCACCCCGGATCCTTCTTCGCGTACGTCACCGCGGTGATTGTCGCCGGAGTCGCGACCACGGCGCCCTTCCTGAGCGAGCTGCCGGCGGTGGTACGTACCGCCCCGTTGGCGTTCTGGCTGATGGCGGTGCTGGCGCTGGTCGCCGATCTCCGCCCGTACGTCACCCCGGGGCCGCGCCAGTCCGCGGCGGTCTACCCGTCGGTCTGCTTCAGCTTCGCGATTCTGCTCACCGCCGGGCTCGGCGCGGCGGTGGTGGTGCAGGCCGTCGCGGTGCTGGCGCACTCCTGGCTGCATCACCGCTCCGTGATCCGCGCCGGCTTCAACGTCGGCCAGTTCTCGGTCTCGCTCGGGGTGGCGTACGGCGTGCTCGCGCTCACCGGCGGGCTGCCGTTCCTGCCGGTCGGTCGCCACCAGGTGGTCGCCGTGGTGCTCGCCGCGGTGGCCTGGTTCGTCTCCAGCCACCTGCTCGTCACCACCGCGATCTGGCTGCGGTTCGGCGGCGACTGGGGCCGGATCCTGCGCCGCTCCGCCGGTTACGAAGCGCTGTCCTGGATCGGGCTGCTGCTGCTCGCCGCGGTGCTGGCCGCCGCCAGCTGGCAGAGCCCGTGGCTGGTACCGCTGGTGACCGTCCCGCTGTACGCGGTCTACCGCACCGCGAAGCTCTCCCAGGACCAGCAGCAGCTCGCGCTGCTCGACCCGCTCACCGGGCTCGCCAACCGCAAGGCACTGCAGGCCCGGGTCGCCGAGGAGATCGCCGGGTACGTCGAGCGCGTCGCCGCCGGTGACCCGGAGCGCCGGCTGGCGCTGCTGCTGCTCGACCTCGACCGGTTCAAGGAGGTCAACGACACGCTCGGCCACGGCGTCGGGGACCGGCTGCTGGTAGAGGTGGCGCACCGGCTCACCCGGCACGTCGACCCAGAGCACGTGGTGGCCCGGCTGGGCGGCGACGAGTTCGCGATCCTGGCGCCGGATCTCGCCGAGCCCGACGCGCTGGAGCTGGGACGGCGGATCGGCCAGCTGCTCTCCGAGCCGGTGCAGCTGGACGGGATGCCGCTGGACGTACACAGCTCGATCGGCGTCGTCACCTACCCGGAGCAGGGCGGCGACTACGCCACCCTGATGCGGTACGCCGAGGTCGCGATGTACCAGGCGAAGGCCCGCGGCGACACGGTGGCGGCGTACGCCCCGGAGGCGGACCACCACTCGGCGGCGCGGCTCGGGCTGCTCGGCGAGCTGCGACGCGCGTTGGAGAAGCCGGCCGAGTCCGGCATCGAGCTGTACTACCAGCCCCAGGTCGCGATCGCCTCCGGCGAGGTGGTGGCGGTCGAGGCCCTGCTGCGCTGGAACCACCCCGAGCGGGGGTACGTCGATCCGGAAGAGGTGATCCGTACCGCCGAGCACAGCGCCGTGATGCGGCTGCTGACCTTCCACGTACTCGGCGAGGTGACCCGCCAGCTCGCCGTCTGGGGCGCCGACGGGCTGACCGTACGGGCCGCGGTGAATGTCAGCGTCCGCGACCTGCACGCCCCGGACTTCGCCGAGCACCTCGCCGGCCTGCTCGCCGAGCACCAGCTGCGCCCCACCCAGCTGCAGCTGGAGATCACCGAAGGCGCCCTGATGGCGGATCCGCGCCGGGTGCTCGCCACCCTGCAGGCGCTCGACGAGCTGGGGGTCGCGCTCAGCCTGGACGACTTCGGTACCGGCTACTCCTCGATGCTGCACCTGCGCCGGCTGCCGCTCGCCGAGGTGAAGATCGACCGGTCGTTCGTGATCGGGATGGCCTCCGACGACGACGACGCGTCGATCGTACGGTCGATCATCGAGCTCGCCGGCGCGCTGGGGC
>JBOGDG010000133.1:0-7739 GCA_050701655.1 Micromonosporaceae bacterium | reverse complement strand
GAGTGGGCCAAACCCCCGGTGCCGGTACGCCGCGAGCTGCTCTCAGAGCTGCCCGTCGAGGACACCGGCAAGCCGCCGGTGCTGTTCGTCCCGGGGCTGCGGCACGGGGCGTGGTGCTTCGCGGAGCACTGGCTCGGACACGCCGCCGAACGCGGCTTCCCGGCGTACGCGATGAGCCTGCGCGGCCACGGTGGCAGCGGCGGCGCCGAGCTGCGCCGGCGTACCACCCTCGACGACTACGTGCACGACGTGATGCAGGTGGCGGCGGGGCTGCCGCGGCGCACCGTACTGGTGGGCCACGGGGTCGGCGGCCTGGTGGTGGCGCGGGCGCTGGCGCGTTACCCGGCCCGCGCGGGCGTACTGGTGGCGCCGGTGATCCGCGGCTGGCGGGCGCTCGGGTCGGCGTTGCTGCGGCACCCGTTCGGCACCGTACCGGGGCTGTTCGGGTTCTCAGTGGGGCTGCGTACCGGCCAGTTGTTCGGCCGCCGGCTGCCGAAGAGCACCGCTCGCGGCTACCGGTTGCGGCTGGACCAATCTGCGCCCCGGGTGCAGTACCAGCTGCTGCTGCGTCGTCGCCTGGAGCCCGCCATCCCCGGTACGCCGATGCTGGTGGTCGGCAGTCCGCAGGACCGTCTGGTGGGCCAGGGCGCGCTGCAGAAGGTGGCGGCGAGCTACGGCACCGAGCCGTTGCTGTTCCCCGGGATGGGGCACGATCTGATGCTCGACGCGCGTTGGGTGGAGCCGCTGGACGCCGTACTGGACTGGTTGAGCGAATTGCCGGGCGCCTAGCGCGTCCCCAGTCGCCTAGACCTGGGCGCCGTCGTCCGGGTCGCCGTCCGGGTCGGGCGCCGGGCGCAGCCGCAGGATCAGCCCGACACCGCCGGCGATCAGCAGCGCCGTGGCGACCACCAGCACCATCTCCGAGGTGTGGATGCCGACGTGGCCGAGCAGCTCCGGCCACGCCATCACCAGTACGCCACCTGCGAGCAGCGCCAGCGAGATCCCGGCGTGCCGGCTGAGCTTCGGCAGCGGCGGTGGAGCCGGGGGTACGTAGCCCTGCTCGTCCTCGTCGGCGAGGTCGGCGTCGAGCGCGTCGAGCAGCGTGGGGTCGTCCGGGCCCAGCCCCGGCAGCGCGTTGCGGACCCGCGGCAGCCCGAAGTCGGGCTCGCGGGACCTGACCGGCTCGGAGTCCAGGTTGGCGTCGGGGGCGTCGCCGGTGCGGTCGGATTCGAGCTGCACCACCAGCTCGCGCCACCGGGTCTCGAAGTCGTCCAGCCCGCCGCCCTCTTCGGCGGACTCGTCCTGCAGCGAGTCGCCGCTCTCCAGCCGGCGGGCGTACTCGCGGGCCTCGTCGAGGTGTTCGCGGTCGACGTAGAGCCGGTCGGTGGGGCGCGCCGGCACCCAGGTGGACCGGGTGACCGGGTCCAGGTCGGAGCTGGGCTGCAGGTACGCGGCGATACCGGCCACCGCCAGTACGTCGAGCAGGTGTTCGCCGATCCGCGGGTCGACATCGCCGGCGGCCGCGTACTCGCCGGCCTCCAGGCCGTTGTCACGCCGGCCACGTCGCAGCGGTCTGTCTGTCATGGTCACCTCTCGACGTGTGGCTCCAGCGCCGGTGGCTGCGCCCGTCGCACCAGGTTACTCCGGGCCGGCGCACCCCAGCCGTCGTCCGTACGGCCGGGACTCGCCTGTGAATCCTGACACGACACAAAGATGATCCGAGAGTCCGTTGTCGTGATGACCTTTCGCTCCGTAGGCTCAGACCCAACGCAGTGGGAGGACGCGAGTGCTGTACTGGGTGCTGAAGTTCATCGTGCTGGGGCCATGGCTCAAGCTGGTCTGGCGGCCGAGGGTGGAGGGGCTCGAGCACATCCCCGGCGAGGGCGCTGCGATCCTGGCGAGCAACCACCTGTCGTTCTCCGACTCGATCTTCCTGCCGCTGGTGCTGAAGCGGAAGGTCGTGTTCATCGGCAAGAGCGAGTACTTCACCGGCCGCGGCCTCAAGGGCTGGTTCAACCGCTTCTTCTTCTACGGCGTCGGCACGATCCCGGTGGACCGTACCGGTGGCCGGGCCGCGCAGGCGGCGCTGGACACCGCTAAGCGGCTGCTCTCGGAGGGGAAGCTGTTCGGGATCTACCCGGAGGGCACCCGGTCCCCGGACGGCAAGCTCTACCGCGGCAAGACCGGGGTGGCGAGGCTGGCGCTGGAGGCCGGCGTGCCGGTGATCCCGTGCCTGATGATGAACACCGACGAGATCCAGCCGGTCGGCAAGGTGCTGCCGCGGATCATGCGGGTTCACATCAAGATCGGAAAACGCCTGGACTTCAGCCGGTACGCCGGGATGGCCGGCGACCGGTTCATCGAGCGCTCCGTCACCGACGAGATCATGTACGAGATGATGGAGCTCTCCGGCCGCGAGTACATCGACCAGTACGCCGCCAAGGTGAAGGCCCGCGCCGCCAAGGCCGGCGCCGTACCCGAGGAAGACCGCGAAACCGTCGCCGCCTAGCTCAGGTATGGCACCGTCCTGTCGGACAGCCCGTGTGTGATGCGCAGTCGTTTGCGGGGACTGCCCTTTCCCACACCGCCGTGAAGCTGTCTGCGTAATCCCATCGAAGGTGATCCGGGTGCACATCCGGATCGGCAAACCACTGGATTTCAGCCGGTACGCGGGGCTCGCCGGTGACCGATGCAGCGTACCGGCCGGGTTATGGTCGGGCTCTATTCTTGCGACAGCGTCGAGGGTAAGGCGGTCGACCATGGATGAGGCTGCCCTGAGGGCGGGACGGGTACGCGGCCTGCGACGGCAGCTGCGCTGGAGTCAGGAGCGTCTCGCCGAGGAGGCCGGGATGTCGGTGACCACCATCAAGAAGGTGGAGTCCGGCCGGGGCGAGGTGACCACTGCGACGCTGCATGCGATCGCTCGCGCTCTCGGCACGACGACCAACGAGTTGTATGTGGACCGCGCGTACGTTCCGGTGCTCAGCGCGGAACCGGACCATCATGCCTTGGCGATGCTCCGGCAGGCGGTCGCGCCTCCGATCGGAATCGACGGCGGCCCGATCGAGGGGATCCTGCGGGGGCCGGTAGACCTGACGTCGATCGACGCGGCTGTCGTCAACCTCGAGATGGCGTATCGAGACGACCGGTATGACGACGTGGCCGAGGCTCTGCCGGGTGTGCTGGCTGCCGCGCATCGCGCGGTCGCAGAACTGGATCATGGCGACGCATATCGTGCCCGGGCGCGGGCGCTGCAGATGGCGGGCCGGTACCTGACCCATGTGCGGCAGCTCGATCTCGCCTTGACCGCGCTCCGCGCGTCGATCAGGGATGCCGCACGGGTGGGAGACCGGACGCTCGCCGCTGTCGCCGTCAACGGTCAGGGCTGGGCGCTGACCCGGCAGGGACGGCTGGCCGAGTGTGAGCAGCTGTGCACCACCACGGCCGACGAGATCGAGCCGCGATTGTCCACTGCTGGTCCGGATGAGCTGGCCGCATGGGGCAATCTGGTGCTCCGCGCGAGCGCAGCCGCGGTCCGCAATAACCGGCATGATCGGGCCGGGGAACTGCTCCGTGTCGCATCGGCAGCCGCCTCGGCGCTGGGCCGCGAGCACGACAGCTGGGCGACCTTCGGACCGATGACGATCGCACTGAAGTCGGCGGAGTACGAACTGATCCTCGGCAAACCTGACCTCACCCTGGCGGCGGCACAGCGACTTCCGGACGCACGGGCGGTGGGTGACGTCACCCCGCTCAACCGGCACCGGCACATGCTCGACGTCGCGCAGGCGTTCCTGCTAACGGGGGACCCGGACAAGGCCACCGCGACCCTGAGCAGGGTCCTTCGGCGTGCGCCCGAATGGTTGCGTCGGCAACGGTCTGCATATGAGACCGTACAAGAGGTCTTGAGGACACGTCCGAAGAAGCTCACAGCGGAAATGGCCGCCGTAGCGGCGCATCTCGGCGTTGCGGAGTGACGGACCGGCCAATCTCGCGACCGAATTAGCGGGCTTCGAGGAAAGAGGTCGCGCTCCGCTTCTGTTGTGTTGCCGTTGCCGTTCGTAGCGTTTCCGTCACACGCTCACCCAGTCATATGGACGGAGCACGCTATGAACCAGGCCGAGCCGGGCAAATCCAACTTGCGCACCCACATCTACCAGGTACGACCCTCGATCGGTGGGCCGCCGGTGTTATCAGTGACCGTCGACCGGCAGTCGGGCATGTTGACGGTCGCAGCCACCGATGGTTGGACGATCAGGCTCGATGTGGTGATGGCTCGCGCGCTGTGGATCGTGATTCAGGAGGCGGTCTACGAGCGGCGCTCCCTGCGCTCTGACGGGCCGACTCTGACGCTCAGCTTTGACCGCGGCACCGGTCGCATGGACGCGCTCAAGCGGGACGCCTGATGCGCGGGCTCTCTTCTGCCCAGTTCGCCGCGTACGCTCGTGGGCAGGTCCGTACCGCCGACGTCCTTCTCGGGTCTCACCACGTACGGGGCCCGCTGTGCGCGTGCGGCAGGGTTGTGCCGTGTTCTGCGGCCATCAGCATCATCCGCCGTCGGGCCCATTTCGTCCGTACGCTCGCCCTGACGATCGCCGGCCCAGCGGTGGGGCGCGCCGAGGTGAAACCAGCTGGGCGATCGGGCCCCGGGCATCCACCCCATTGAAGCGGCGTGGGATGCCCGTCAGTCGGTCATGCCGGCGCGGCGGCGGAGTGCCAGCAGGTCGGTGACGACCGTACGGCGGCCCTCGGTACGCAGCCAGCCGCGGCCCGCGAAGGAGTTCAGCGCCTGGTTGACGCTCTGCCGGGAGCCGCCCGCCAACTCGGCGAGCTGACTCTGGTTGAGCTCGATGGTGACCATCGGCGCCGGGTTGTTGCCGGCGAGGCGTACCAGTGCCTTCGCGACCCGGCCCGGCAGGTCCAGGAAGATGTGGTCGGCGCTCTGCTCGGTGAGCCGGCGGATCAGGGTGCCGAGCGAGCGCAGCACGGCGTCCAGGATCCTCGGATTGACGTGCACCAGCTCCAGGAACGCATTGCGGGACAGCGCGAGCGCCGTACAGTCCTCGATCGCCTCGGCCGATGCGGAGCGGGGGGAGCCGTCGAGCAGCGAAACCTCACCCAGCACCTCGGGGGAGCGCAGCACCGTGAGGATGGCGCGTTCGCCGCTGGGCGCGGTCCGGAACACCGCCACGGCCCCTCTACGCAGCATGATCAACGACTCGCCGGGGTCGTTCTCCACGAACAGCAGCTGCCGTTTGCGGTACGTACGGGGCACAGCCGCCGCCATCACCCGCTGCCGTACGTCTGGCTCGAGCCCGCTGAACAGCTCGACATCGGCTAGCGGATCGCCCGTGTCGAGTCCACGTGCATCCACGGCCGCCACCCCTCCCCGAGTGGTAGGACCTCGGTGATCGAGGCCAGCCGGATCGCCCGGCGTTGACAATTCCGTCCCGTTGCGCCGCAACTGGACATCCATTTCCGGCTATCCGGACAATTTGTGATGCAGATCCGGATCAGCACTCCAGATCATGCCACGTCCGACAGCCGGGCACCTCGGTCCTGTGGGTACCAGTTGCCACTGCTCGGCGGTCGCGGGTCCGGGGTGGTGTCGGAGGGTCTACAGCTGCCGTATCGGCTGCCTGACAGTTCGGCTCCGGGATCTGCTGGGAGGGTTGTGCACAGCCGCACCAGAGGGGGCAACAGCGGAGCGGCTGGCTCGGGGGAGGGGCATGGGACCGCTCGCGGAGTTCCGCCCTCCCCGGAGCCGTGGGATGGGGAGAAGGGGTCCGACCGGAGCGGCATCGCCCGCCCGGTACGGGCCCCTTCGACGTACCGGCCGGGTCAGTCGGTGACCCAGCCGCCGGCGCGTTCGATACCGCGTCGCCAGGCGCGGTAGCCGGCCGCGTCGCGTACCCCCGAGGTGGGGGTGAACCGGGCATCCAGCTGCCAGGTGCTGGCCAGCTCATCGGTGGAGGACCAGACGCCGGTGCCCAGCCCGGCGAGGAACGCCGCACCCAGCCCGGTGGTCTCGGTGACAGTGGGCCGGCGTACGGGGACCCCGAGCTGGTCGGCCTGCAGCTGGCAGAGCAGCCCGTTGGCGCTGGCGCCGCCGTCCACCGACAGCTCCGGCAGGTGTACGCCAGCCTCGGAGACCATCACGTCGACCACGTCGCGGACCTCGTACGCGATCGCCTCCAGGGTGGCGCGGGCGAGGTGGGCGCGGGTCGTGCCGCGGGTGATGCCGAGGATCGAGCCGCGCGCCGCCGGGTCCCAGTGCGGAGCGCCCAGCCCGGTCAGCGCCGGTACGAACACCACGCCGCCCGCGTCCGGCACGGTCTGCGCCAGCCCTTCGATCTCGGCGGCGCTGCCGATGATGCCGAGCCCGTCGCGCAGCCACTGCACCGCGGCGCCGGTGACGAAGATGGCGCCTTCCAGGGCGTACCGCAGGCCGTCCCCGAGATCCCAGGCGACAGTCGTCAACAGACCCGCGGAAGACCGCACCGGCGTCGAGCCGGTGTTGGTGAGGATGAACGAGCCGGTGCCGTACGTGCACTTGGTCTGGCCCTCGGCGAAGCAGACCTGCCCGAACAGCGCGGCCTGCTGGTCGCCGGCGATCCCGGCGATCGGCAGCCGCAGCCCGAGAAACTCGCTCGGCTCGGTCTCGCCCACCACCCCGGAGGACGGCACGATCTCCGGCGGCGTCCCGGGCGCGTCCAGCAGGCCCGCGAGCTCCGGCGACCAGGCGCCGGTGAAGGTGTCGTACAGCAGGGTGCGGCTGGCGTTGGACGGGTCGGTGACGTGGCGGGCGCCGCGGGTCAGCCGCGCGATCAGGTACGAGTCGACGGTGCCCCAGACCAGGTCGCCATCCCGGAGCCCGGCCGCCGTCGCAGGGTCGTGCCGCGCCAGCCAGCCCAGCTTCGTACCGGAGAAATAGGGGTCCAGCCGAAGCCCGGTGAGCTCGCTGACCCGGGCGCCGTGCCCGGCCTCCTCCAGCTCGGTGCAGAGCGCGGCGGTACGCCGGTCCTGCCACACGATGGCGCGGCGGGGGGCGCGCAGCGTGGCCGCCTCCCACACCACCACGGTCTCGCGCTGGTTGGTGATGCCGATCGCCTGCGGGCTGTCGACTCCGGCCGCCTCGGCGTTCATCAGCGCCTGCCGGCAGGCGGCGAGCGTGGCGACCCAGATCTCCTCCGGCTCGTGCTCCACCCACCCCGGTTCCGGGAAGTGCTGGGGGAACTCCTGGTAGCCGCGCGCGGCGATAACGCCATCGACGGTCACCACCAACCCGGTCACGCCGGTGGTGCCGGCGTCGATGGCGAGCACAGTCATTCCGCTGTCGCCTCCCGAAGCACTGTGAGTACGTCGGGGTCGATCTTGCCTGCCAGAAGCCGCTCTTCAAAGTTCTCGACACCCGCCCATCCGCTCAGGGCGGCGTCCAGCCCCTCAGCGGTGTCGGGACCGTGGTGCCCGAGGGAGGCCAGCCGCTTGCGTACCTCGGTGGCGAGCGCCCCGGTCAGCGGCAGCGCGACGGCCGGGTCGGGCTCGGTGAAGTACGTCCGGTGCAGTCGCAACATCCGCTCCAGCTTCGCCACCGGGTCGGTGTCGTCGTCGACCCGCAGGTCGATCGCGACGTCGGAGAAGCCGCCGTACCCGGCGCCGGACTGCACCACGTACAGCGCCGCGCTCTGCCGGCCCCGGCGGTCGCCGCCGGCCGCGTCGCCGGCCGCCAGCGCCGTGAC
>JBOGDG010000132.1:0-7742 GCA_050701655.1 Micromonosporaceae bacterium | reverse complement strand
CCGCCACACCGGAGCCGGTGGCCAGCGACGAGTCGGTGGCCGCCGCGGGGACGGTTCGGAAGGCGCTGGAGGCGATGCTGGCCACCGTGACCGAGAACGAGTCGACGCTCGGGCGGCTGGACTCGATCGCCGGGGACGGGGACCACGGGCGCGGCATGGTGCGGGGGCTGCGCGCCGCCTGCGAGGCCGTACGGGACACCGGCCTGGGTGCCGGGCAGACGCTGCGTACCGCCGGGGCGGCCTGGGCGGACACCGGCGCCGGCTCCTCCGGCGTGCTGTGGGGCGCGATGCTGCAGACGGCCGGGTCGACCGTCGGCGACGAGACCGTACCGGACAGCGCGACCCTGGCCCGGGCGGTACGCGAAGCCGCCGACACCGTCTCCCAGCTCGGCGGCGCGACCGCCGGCGACAAGACCCTGCTGGACGCCCTGCTGCCGTTCGCGGACGCGCTCGCCGAAGCGACCGGCCCGGTCGGTACCGCATGGCAGCGTGCCGCGCAGGTGGCCGCGGACGCCGCGGAGGCTACGAAGGACCTGCTCCCCAAGGTCGGCCGGGCTCGGCCGCTCGGGGAGAAGAGCCTCGGCACCCCCGATCCCGGGGCGGTGTCGCTGGCGATGTGCCTGCGGGCGGTGGGTGGCGTCCTGGAGACGGAGTGCGGACCGGCCCGGGCAGACGGAGGTGAACGGGCATGACGGAACAACGTTGGCGGATCGCCGTCGGATCGGACGAGGCCGGCTACGAATACAAGGAGGCGATCCGGCGGGATCTGGCGGAGGACCCACGGGTGGAGATCGTCGAAGACTTCGGGGTGAAGGCCGACGAGAGCCGGGCGTACCCGAACGTGGGCCTGGAGGTCGCGGAGGCGGTGGCGCGCGGCGACGTGGACCGCGCGGTGCTGGTCTGCGGCACCGGGATCGGGATGGCGATCAGCGCCAACAAGGTCCCCGGGGTGTACGCCACCACGGTCGCCGACAGCTACTCGGCGGAACGTTCGGTGTTGTCCAACAACTGCCAGGTGATGGCCCTCGGGCAGCGGGTGGTCGGCCGGGAGCTGGCCCGCCGGCTGGTACGGGAATGGCTCGACTACCGGTTCGACCCAGCGTCGCCGTCCAACGCGAAGGTCGGCGTGATCACCGCGTACGAGCAGGGGAAAGTGGATGAGTGACCTCACGTTGACCGACGTCCGGAAGGTCTACCGCACCAAGGGCCGCCCCGAGGTGGAGGCGCTACGCGGCTTCACCCTCGAGGTGCACAGCGGTGAGCTGGTCGGCCTGCTCGGCCCGTCCGGCTGCGGCAAGTCCACCACGCTGCGGATGGTGGCCGGCCTGGAGGACGTGACCAGCGGGGACATCCAGGTCGGTGGGCGTTCGATGATGGGGTTGGAGCCGCAGGAACGCAACATAGGGGTGGCGTTCGAGAACTACGCGCTCTACCCGCCGCTCACCGTGGCGGAGAACATCGCGTTCGGGCTGCGGGCCCGGCGCAAGTCCGGCCGGGACAACCGGGTGCGGGCGGTGGCGGAACGGATCGGCCTCACCGACATCCTGCAGGCGATGCCGTCGGGGCTCTCGTCGGGGCAGAAGCAGCGGGTCGCGCTGGCCCGCGCGGTGGTACGCGAGCCCGACGTACTGCTGCTGGACGAGCCGCTGTCGCACCTGGACGCGGCGCAGCGGGACGCCACCCGCCGGGAGCTGCGGCACCTGCAGCAGGAGCTGGGCTACACCACGATCCTGGTCACCCACGACCAGGAGGAGGCGCTCAGCCTGGCCGACCGGGTGGTGGTGATGAACGACGGCGTGGTGCAGCAGGTCGGTACCCCCGACGAGGTGTACGACGATCCACGCAACCTGTTCGTCGCCCAGTTCGTCGGGGAGCCGGCGATGAACCTGCTGGACGGCGTACTGGAGGGCGGCCGGATCCGGCTGTCGGACGACGTCGCGGTTCCGGTGTCGGCGGGCGGCACCGGAAAGGTCGTCCTGGGGGTACGCCCGGAGGACGTCACGCTCGCGGAGCCGGCCGAGGGGGGCGGCTCAGCGGACGTGACCGGCACCCTGATGGTGTACGAGGATCTGCTGGAGTACGGCCTCGCCACCGTCGAGGTGCCGGGCGTGGCGGACCGGATCGTGGCACAGACCGCGCCGGGTCTCGGGCTGCGCCCGGGGGACAAGGCGCCGCTGGTGCTGCACCGGGACCGTACCTACCTGTTCGACTCCGACACCGGGGAGCGGATCCGATGACCGGCGCCGGCGCGCCTCCGCCCGGCCGCCGGGCGGCCCCCGGGTCGGCCTCGGCGATCCTCGCCGCGGGGGACGACTTCGTCCTCACCCGGCTCTTCCACGCCGCGCTGACCAGCGAGATCGGCACCGCACGGGCGATCCGGGAGCTGTCGCTGCCGTGGCCGGGTGTGCCGTTCGGCCGGGTCGCGGAGGTGGACGAGGCGTCCGGGGACGAGGACACCCTGATCAAGGCGCTCGCGGGTACGGAGATCGCGGTGACGCACCTGGCGCCGTTCACCCGGAACGTGTTCGCCAACGCCCCCGACCTGCGGCTGGCGGTGGTCTCACGGGGCGGCCCGGTGAACGTCAATGTGGAGGCGGCGACCGAGCACGGCGTCGCGGTCTGCTACGCGCCCGGCCGCAACGCGAACGCGGTCGCCGAGTTCACCATCGGGCTGACCGTCGCCGCCTGCCGCAACCTGGTCGCCGGCCACGCCGGCTTGGCGACCGGCACCTGGCCGGGCCACTTCTACGAGTACGTCCACTCCGGATTCGAGCTCGCCGGCTCCACCGTGGGCCTGGTCGGGTACGGCGCGATCGGCCGGATCGTGGGCCGCCTGTTCACCGCGTTCGGCGCCAGTGTCCTCACCTACGACCCCTATTTCAGCGCCGTCGAGCCGGGCATCACCAAGGTCGACGACCTGGGCGACCTGCTGGCGGCCTCGCAGGTGGTGAGCCTGCACCAGCGGGTCACCGACGAGACCCGCGGCCAGATCGGCGCGGCCGAGATCACACGGATGCCACGGGGATCGGTGCTGATCAACACCGCACGGGGGGCCGTACTGGACTACCGGGCGCTGTGCGAGGCGCTGGACTCGGGGCACCTCGCCGCCGCCGGGCTCGACACGTACGCCGTCGAGCCGCTGCCGCCGGACCACCGGCTGCTGCGTACCCCCAATGTCGTGATGGCACCGCACGTCGCCGGATGCAGCCGCGAGGTGGCCGAGCGGGCGGCCGGGATCTGCGCGGCCGAGGTGGGCCGGTGGCTGCGCGGCGAACCCCTCGCCAACTGCGCGAATCCGGAGGTGGCTGGTGTATCTGGGCGTTGACGTCGGCACGTCCGTTACCAAGGCGGCGGTGTTCGACGAGGCGGGCGAGCTGCGGGCGGTCGAGACCCGGCGTACCCGGCTGGACAGCCCGGCCGAGGGCTGGTTCGAACAGGACTCGGACGAGGTGGTCGCCTCGGTCGCCGCGGTGGCCCGGGCGGCGGTCGCCGCGGTCGGGCAGGCGCCCACGGTCGTCGGGCTGACCGGGCAGGGCGACGGGGTGTGGCTGGTCGACGCCGACGGCCACCCGGTACGCCCCGCGATCTCCTGGATGGACGGCCGGTCGGTCAGCATCCTGCAGCGCTGGGTGCGCCACGGCGTGGTGGAGAAGGTGTTCCGGCAGACCGGCAACACGATGTTCCCCGGCTCGGCGGGGCCGGTGCTGGCCTGGCTCGCCGAGCATGAGCCCGACTCGCTGTCCCGCGCCGCCACCGCCGGGTACTGCAAGGACGTGGTGATGCAACGCCTAACCGGGGTACGCGCCACCGACGCCTCGGACGCCTCGCTGCCGTTCCTCGATCCGGCTACTGGCGGCTACCACGCCGACGCCCTGGGGTGGTGCGGCCTGACCGAGTGGAGCCACCTGCTGGCCCCGGTCGCCACCCCGTCCCCGGTGGGTGAGCTGACCGCCGAGGCGGCGGACCTGCTCGGGCTGCCGGCGGGCACACCGGTCACCGCGGGCCCGTTCGACCTGCCGGCGTGTGCCCTGGGTTCCGGCGTCGGCACCCCCGGCGAAGGACACGTCATCGTCGGTACGACACTCGCCTGCCAGGTATACACCGACACCGTCGACACCGGCGGCGAAGCCGCCGGCATGACCCTGGCGACCGGGACCGACGGCCGGTGGCTGCGGGCGATGCCGGCGATGGTCGGCACCGCCGCGATCGACTGGGTGCTGGACCTGATCGGGCAGTCCCACGAGGCACTGGAAGCGCTGCTCGCGGACAGCCCGCCGGGGGCGCACGGGGTGACCTGCCTGCCGTACTTCTCCCCGGCGGGGGAACGCGCGCCGTTCCTGGAGCCGCGGGCCCGGGCCGGGTTCGACCGGCTGACCGTACAGACCACGAAACCGGACCTGGTACGCGCGGCGTGCGAGGCCGTCGCGTACGCCGCCCGGCACTGCTTCGAGGCGGCCGGGTTGGACGGTGAGGTGGCGATGTGCGGCGGCGGCACCCGCAGCGACACTTGGCTGCAGATGTTCGCCGACGTCCTGGGCCGCCCGGTACGCCTCGCCCCGCAGCCCGAGACCGGGGCGCGGGGTGCGGTGCTGGCCGCGCTGCGCACCCTCGGCCGGGACGTGGACGTGGCGGCGTGGACCGCCCCGCACGGGGTGATCGAACCCGGCCCCGACGCGGCGTACTACGCCGACGGGTACGCCGGATACCGCGCCCGGGTGGACGCTGCGCGGGAAACCTGGAAGGGAATCGAGTGAATCATCCGATAGACCAGCTGGTGGCCCTGTCCCGGACCCTCGGGGAGCCGGAACGCGATCTCGTGGTGCTCGCCGAGGGCAACACCTCGGTACGTACCGGGGACGGCCGGATGCTGGTGAAGGCCAGCGGGTCGGTGATGGGGGCCGCCGCGCCGGGCGACTTCGTCGAGGTGGAGACCAAACCGCTGCTGGAGCTGGTCGGCTCGGCCGAGACCGACGACGCGCTGGTCAACTCGGTGATGCTGGACGCGCGCCGGGACAGCGCCGGCCCGTGCCCGTCGATGGAGGCGCTGCTGCATGCGATCTGCCTGCGGCAGCCGGGCATCGACGTGGTCGCCCACACCCACCCGGTGGCGGTGAACGCGATCCTCTGCTCCGACCAGGCGTCCCGGCTGGTCGACGGGGCGCTGTTCCCCGACCAGATCGTGGTGCTGGGACGGCATGCGGTGCTGGTGCCGTACGCGGATCCCGGCCTGTCGCTGGCCCGGTCGGTGTCGGCCGCGATCGACGCGCACGTCGCCGAGCACGACCGGCCGCCCAAGGTGGTCTACCTCGGCAACCACGGGATCTTCGTACTCGCGGGGAGCCCGAAGGCGGCGCTGGCGATCACCGAGATGACGGTGAAGACCGCCCGGGTGCTCTCCGGCGTGCTCTCGGTGGGCCGGCCGCGCTACCTGACCGAGGCGGAGGCCGACCGGATCGACACCCGGCCCGACGAGCTGCACCGCCGCAACCGGTTGGCGGGTGGTGGCCATGCTGGTGCCTGAGGCGCGGGCCGAGGTGGTCCGATACTCGCAGCGCCTGGTCCCGGACGGGCTGGTGGTCAGCACCTCCGGCAACCTCAGCGTCCGGGCCGGTGACCTGGTCGCGGTCACCCCGAGCGGCCTGGAGTACGACCAGCTCACCCCCGACCTGGTCTGCGTCTGCGACCTGGACGGCAACCAGATCGAGGGGCCGTTGAAGCCCACCAGCGAGATGCCCATGCACCTCGCGGTGTACGCGAACACCCCGTACACCGCGGTGGTGCACACCCACTCCACCGCCGCGACGGCGGTCTCCACGCTGACCGACGAGCTGCCGTCGATCCACTACCTGATGGGCCTGTTCGGCGGTGCGGTACGGGTGACCGAGTACGCCCGGTTCGGCACCCGGCAGTTGGCCGACAACATGGTCAAGGCGCTGGACAACCGGAAAGGCTGCATCCTCGGCAACCACGGCACCGTGACGGTGGGCGGCAACCTGCACCAGGCGTACACCCTGAATCTCTATCTGGAATGGCTGTGCGAGGTGTGGCTGCGTGCCCGGGCGGTCGGCAGCCCCCGGCTGCTGTCGCCCGAGGAGATCGAGGAGGTGGCGCAGCAGGTCGCCGGGTACGGCCAGCAGCCCCCGGGGGTGGCCCCGTGAGATCGGCACTGAATCCCGGGCAGCGGGCCGGCGCGTTGCGCCGGATGGCGGCGCGGACCTTCGACGTGGTGGTCGTCGGGGGTGGGGTCACGGGCGTCGGGACCGCTCTGGACGCGGTGTCCCGCGGCCTGTCCGTGGCGCTGTTGGAGGCCGGTGACCTGGCCAACGGCACGTCGTCGCGTTCCGGGAAGGTGTTCCACGGCGGCCTGCGCTACCTGGAACAGTTGAACTTCTCGCTGGTCAAGGAGGCGCTCACCGAACGGGACCTGATGGTCGACCGGCTGTGCCCGCACCTGGTGTCGCCGGAGCGGTTCCTGTTCCCGTTCACCCACCACTGGGAACGCCCCTACGTAGGCGCCGGTGTCCTCCTGTACGACCTGCTCCGGCTCACCGGCACCCGCAGCGTGAAGGGGCACCGGCACCTGGGCCGGAAGCGGGTGCTCCGGGAGGCCCCGGCGCTGCGGCCGGATCGGATCACCGGCGGGGTGCAGTACTACGACGTACGGGTGGACGACGCGCGGCACACCATGACCGTGGCGCGTACCGCGGCCGGGCTGGGGGCCCAGGTCGCCACCCGGGCACGGGTGGTGGACGTGCTGCGCGACGGCGACCGGGTCACCGGGGTACGGGCCGAGGACGTCGAGACCGGCGAGACCGTAACCGTCCGGGCGAGGACCGTGGTGAACGCCGCCGGGGTCTGGGCGGAGCAGGTGCAGTCGCTCGCCGGCGAACCCACGATCGGGGTCACGGCCGCGAAGGGGATCCACCTGGTGGTGCCCGCGGACAAGATCGACTCGCGTACCGGGCTGATCGTGAAGACTCACGACAGCGTCTTCATCATCCGCCGCTGGTTCGACTACTGGCTGATGGGCACCACCGACACGAAGTGGGACCACGAACGCGACGACCCGGCCGTCACCAAGGCGGACGTGGACTTCCTGCTCGGCCACGCCAACCGGTGGCTCCGGAAGCCGCTGACGTACGACGACGTGGTCGGTGTCTACGCCGGGCTGCGGCCGCTGGTCAGCGGCAAGGGCGCGTCCACCGCAGCGCTGTCCCGGGACCACGCCGTGGTGGAGGGGCCACGCGGCATGTTCACCGTGGTGGGCGGGAAGTACACCACGTACCGGCTGATGGCGCGGGACGCGGTCGACTCGGCGGCCCGGGCGCTGGGCCGGGAGGTGCCGGCGTCGGCGACCGAGAAGCTGCCGATCCTGGGCGCCACCGGCTACCACGCGCTGCGGCATCAACGCGACGGGCTGGCCGCCGAGTCCGGCCTGGACGTGCGGTGGATCGACCACCTGCTCGGCCGGTACGGCACCGCCACCCTGGATCTGCTCGACCTGATCGCGGACCAACCCTCGCTCGGCGAACCGGTGCCAGGCGCCCCCGGCTACCTCGCCGCCGAGCTGCACTACGCGGCGGCGTACGAGGGTGCGCTGCACCTCGAGGACGTGCTGGTACGGCGTACCCGGATCTTCATGGAGACCCCCGACCACGGGGTGGCGGCGGCGCCGTACGCCGCCGGGGTGGTGGGCGAAGTGCTGGGCTGGGACGACGTACGGCGCAAGGACGAGGTGGAGC
>JBOGDG010000131.1:0-7774 GCA_050701655.1 Micromonosporaceae bacterium | reverse complement strand
CGGTGGGGCCGGGGCTCGGTCATCGCGTGGTACGCGTCGGCGGCGGCGAGCAGCCGTGCCGCCGGTGGCAGGGCGGCGCCGGCGGCGCCGCGGTGATAGCCGGAACCATCCAGTCGCTCGTGATGGAACGTCGCGATCGGCGTCAACGTGGCGAGAAACGGCGACCGGCTGAGGACCCGCTCGGAGTGGTACGCGTGCAGCCGCACCCGTTCCCACTCGTCCGGTGTCAGTGGCGCCGGCTTCTGCCATACGTTCACCGATATCGCCACCCGCCCGACATCGTGGACCAGCCCGGCGCGGCGTACCGCGGTGACGTCGGCCGCCGCGAAACCGCACTGCCGGGCGGCCGCGGCCGCCAGCGCCGCCACGCCGGCCGAGTGGCCCACCAGGTACTTCGAGGCGAGGTCGGCGAAGTCGCCCATCGCCGCGAGCGCCCGGTCGATCGCGTCGCCTCGCAGGATCAGATGAGGTACGTGCTCGGCGGCGAGCGTCTCGTCCCACGCCGATCCCTCGCTGTCGAGTGCGAGGAGCTCGTCCGCCTGGTCCGCCAGCTGGTGCGCGATCGCCGGGTCGAAGGCGGCCGCGGCCCGCTCCCTGACAATCCGCGCGGCGTACCCGGGTCCGCCGATCAGGTGTTGCAGGGTGGCATCTCGCGCCACCTGCGCGATCCGCAGTGCAAGTGGGATCCGGTCACCGCTGATTCCGAACGGCTCGCCTTTTCCGTCCCAACGTTCGGTGAGGTGGGCGAACAGGTCCCGCACCGGGGCCGGCAGCCCCAACCGGTCGCTCAGCATCTGTGCGACCTCGCAGAGAGCCGCGAGGTGCCGGCGGTGTCCGCGTACGGCACGCGGCAGCTTCCGCGCGATGGTGAGGGCCCGCACCGGGGCCGGGCCGCCGGGGGTGTCCAGGGCGCGCATGATGCCCGCGATGGTCTGCGCCGGAGCGCCGAACATCACTGGGTTGAAGTGCGTCAGCAGCGCGCCCTCGTCGAACAGCTCCGCGGTGACCTCGGCGTCCACCGTGCAACCGACGTAGAAAAGCAGACATCCGTAGTACGCCTGCGACGCGGTTTCCGGATCGACGCCCAGCCGCTCCGCGAGTCGCATGGCGACCAGCGTGCTGTGCAATCCGTGCTCGAGCGGGAGCCCCATGCCGAGATCGGTCGCGAGACAGAGCGCCGCGATCACCTCGGCGGCTCGTACCTGATCCTCACTTGCCGAAAGGTCGTCCGGCACGGATTGACCGTACCCCGGCAGAATGGGGGGATGCGTACGCCTCCGCCGGTCGGGCCACCCTCCGACGAGTACGGCGAGGACGACCTTACGGTCAGCCCGCCGAAGCAGTACGCCGCTGGGGTCTCCGCGGTGGCGGCGACCGTGCGGCACTCGTACCAGCAGATGGGTCTTGGGCGCAGTGTGACCACGCTGCGGCTGGTCAACCAGCCGGAAGGATTCGACTGCCCGGGGTGTGCCTGGCCGGAGCCGGACAAGCGGCACGTGGCGGAGTTCTGCGAGAACGGGGCGAAGGCGGTCGCCGAGGAGGCCACCAAACGGAAGGTGACCGCCGCGTTCTTCAAAGACCACCCGCTGAACGCGTTGGCGAAGCGGTCCGGGCACTGGCTGGGGCAGCAGGGGCGGCTCACCCAGCCGATGCTGAAGGAGGCCGGCGCCCGGCACTACAAGCCGGTCAGCTACGGCACCGCGCTGGAGATCCTCGCGGAGGAGTTGAAGGCGCTGGACTCGCCGGATCAGGCGGCGTTCTACACCTCGGGGCGTACCAGCAACGAGGCGGCGTTCCTTTACCAGCTGCTGGCGCGGCGGTTCGGCACCAACAATCTGCCGGACTGCTCCAACATGTGCCACGAATCCAGCGGTACGGCGCTGGGCGAGACGATCGGGATCGGCAAGGGCAGCGTACGGCTGGAAGATCTGCCGCAGGCGGACCTGATCATCGTGGTGGGTCAGAATCCCGGCACCAACCATCCCCGGATGCTCACCGCGTTGGAGGAGGCGAAACGGGAAGGGACGAAGATCGTCGCGATCAACCCGCTGCCGGAGGCCGGGCTGATCCGGTTCAAGAATCCGCAGCGGGTCTCCGGGGTGATGGGGCGCGGCACCTCGCTGGCCGACCTGTTCCTGCAGCTGCGGTTGAACGGTGACCTGGCGCTGTTCAAGGCGCTCAACCAGCTGCTGGTACGGGCCGACAGTGCCGACTCCGGCTCGGTGCTCGACCGTGAGTTCATCGAGCGGCACACCGATGGGTTCGAGGCGTTCGCGGCGGACGCGGAGCGTACCGCCTGGGAGGATGTGGTGGTGGCGACCGGGCTGGAGGCGGCCGGGATCGACGCGCTGCTGCAGCACGTGCTGGCCGCGAAGCGGATCATCGTCTGCTGGGCGATGGGGCTCACCCAGCACCGCAACTCCGTCGCCACGATCCGCGAGATCGTCAACTTCCTGCTGCTGCGCGGCAACATCGGCCGCCCCGGCGCCGGGGTCTGCCCGGTACGCGGGCACAGCAACGTCCAGGGCGACCGCACCATGGGGATCTACGAGAAGCCGCCGCCGTGGTCGGCCGCGCTCGGTGAGGAGTTCGGTTTCGAGCCACCGGCCCGGGTCGGCTTCGACACCGTCGACACCATCCGGGCGATGCGCGACGGTCTGGTGAAGGTGTTCGTCGGGCTGGGCGGCAACTTCGTCTCGGCCACCCCGGACTCCGCTGTGACGGAGGCGGCGATGAGGAACTGCCGGCTGACCGTACAGGTGTCGACCAAGCTGAACCGGTCGCACGTGGTGACGGGCGAACGGGCGCTGATCCTGCCGACCCTGGGGCGTACCGATATCGATCGGCGGAAGGCCGGGCCACAGCAGGTGTCGGTGGAGGACTCGATGGGGATGGTGCACGCCTCCCGCGGCGTGGTGGAGCCGCCCGATCCCGGGCTGCTCAGCGAGGTGGCGATCATCTGCCGGCTGGCCCGCCGGGTGTTGGACGAGCCGCAGCCGTGGACCGATTTCGAACGCGACTACGAGCGGATCCGGGAGCGGATCAGCCGTGTGGTGCCGGGCTTCAAAGACTTCAACCGCCGCCTTGGTACGCCGGGCGGCTTCACCCTGCCGCACGGGCCACGGGATTCGCGTACCTTCCCGACGGCGACCGGCAAGGCCCGGTTCACCGTCAACCAGCTCGACGTGCTGCGGGTGCCGGAGGGGAGGCTGATCCTGCAGACCGTACGGTCGCACGACCAGTACAACACCACGATCTACGGCATGGACGACCGTTACCGGGGCGTGAAGGCGGGGCGGCGCGTGGTGTTCGTACACCCCGCGGATCTGGCGGCGCTCGGGCTGGCCGACGGGGTGCTGGTCAACCTGGTGAGCGAGTGGGCCGACGGGGAACGCCGGGCCGAAGGCTTCCGCGCGGTGGCGTACCCGACGGCGCGCGGCTGCTGCGCGGCGTACTTCCCGGAGACGAACGTGCTGGTCCCGCTGGACAGCACCGCGACCGGTAGCAACACCCCCACGTCGAAGTCGATCATCGTACGTCTAGAGCCGGCCTGAGCGGGCTAGCGGGCCGGGGGGAGCAGGGCTAGTTGGCGGCCCTGCGCGACCAGCGCGCCGGTGGCGTCCCAGATGTCGAAGTCCTCTTCGTGGTAGCCGCCGATCACGTACCGGGTGGAGATCCGGCAGGCGAGCCAGCCGGGCGCCGGGCGGGCCCGCAGATGTACGGTCAGCTCGATCGTCGAGGAGGTCCACTCGCCGAGCTCCATCACCGCCGGCGCGGCCGCGTCCACGATCGACGGCAGCGACAGCGAGTCGGCGTCACGGCCGTCGGCGAACCGGATCCACAGCTCGCTGCGCGGCTCCCCGCTCGGCGTACCCTGCGCCCAGCCGAGCGGCTCGGCGTACCGGTAGTCGAACCGGTCGGCGATGGTGAGCCCCGGGATCGACGCGCCGTCGGCGAGGTTGAGGCAGTCCTCGGGCGCCGGCAGCTTGGGCGGCTCCCCGAAGACCGCGGTACGCCCGTCCGCCGCGTCCAGGTCTGCGAAGTTGGCGACCGCGCGCAGCGTCTCCTTGCCGTCCTGGTGTACGCGAACCTCGCCGGTGCTGATCCGCCGGCCGGCGCGTACCACCTCGGTGGTCAGCTCCACCGGCCCCGGTACGGACGGCCGCAGGAAGTACGCCGAGACCACCAGCGGATCCGGGTGGCTGACCTCCGCGAGCAGCGCCCGCAGCGCGATCCCCAGCACGTACCCGCCGTTGGGACGGCTACCGACCGCCGACCAGCGGTCGTTGACGGTGGCGGTGTAGCTGCCCGGGGTCTCACCGGCGACGACAGTGGTGTCGGCGTCGTACTCGAACTCGTTCATGTGCCGATTCTCGCCCTGGTCAGGCCGGCGCGGCGCGGGTTGAGAGGCGCGTCACGCGGCTAGCCGCGGGTCTCGGGCAGCCCCTCGGAGCGGCGCAGTTCGAAGTAGGCGTGGTAGATCGCGGCCAGTCCGTCGGTGCTGTCCCGCTCGGCGAGGAACTCGTCGAGGCAGGTGAACAGGTCGCTGCCGGTCTCGGCGACCAGGCCGGGGTACGCGAGGCTGCTGACCCGGCCGACACGCACCTGCAGCCACTCGGTGAAGCCGGTGAGGGCCAGGCCGCCGCTGGCCACGTTGACCCCGGAGACGAAGGCCACGGCAGCGCCGTCGCTGCCGTCCATGCCGTACATCCTGGGGCGCTTCGCCGCCGCGGCGAACAGTTCGCGGTAGTCCATCTCAGAAGCCGAATTTCAGCACGTCACCGTACGCCCAGCGGGACTTGTAGACGTCGATCGGCTCGCCGTACCGGCTGGTCCAGGCGTCGTAGACCCTGCCATTCTTCACCACCACCACATGCGACTTCCACGGCGTGTCGTACCCCCGGTACGGACCCATCCAGCCTCCGCCGTGGGGCTGGGTGATCGTCTTGATCTCGCCGCCGATCCGCTTCTGGATGTCCGCGGCACACTTTTCGCAGCCGCCCTTGTCGTCGGGGATGCCCTTGGGATCGCGGGGCATCCACTTGCCGCCGAGGTCGGCGTCCTTGCCGGGTGGCTTCGGCTTGCCGCGGGCACGCTCCGCCCTCAGGTCGTCGAACATCCGCTTGATGTCCGCGGTGACGGTGGCCGCGGCGACGGTGTGGGCGGTGGCGACGACCCGATGGGTACGCCCGTCGCGTGGCACCACGTAGGAGACTCCGCAGCGCACGGTGGCGCTGCCGTTCGGCTTCATGGTCTTTGGGATCCGGCACGGCCTGCCGACCGGCGCGCCGTCGAGTGTGAAGCTGATCGTCACCGTGGCCCGGACGCTGCGCTGGATCTTCGCGTACGGGCTGCTGGACGAGACGCGGTTGGAGATCGTCACGTTGGCGACGCAGCCGGCGACAGTGCAGGGGCTGAGCGTGATGCCGCCGCCGAGTGAGAATGTCACCTGTGAGTCGATCGAGGTCTTGAGCTGCTGGACCCGCTTCTCCAACTCGTCGAAGAGACTGACCACCTCCTCCTCGGATAGCCCGGTGACGTCGAACTCAAACTCGTCCGGTGTCTCCGGCGCGTACGCCGGGCGCAGCCATCCGTGCCGGCGCCCGCTCGGGCTCATGCCGCCGCGTTCCTTGGGCGCCGCGATCCGTACCACCCGGTGAGGTTCTGCGGTGGTGACGTAGGCCGTGACGTCCGGAGTCAGCACTTCGCGTACCGCCGTGCCATCGATCTTGCTGACGGCGCCGCCGGCCACCTCGCCGCGTTGCACCAACGCCGCCAGGTCTGATCCGAACGCGCCCGGTGCCAGCAGTGACAGGTCGATGCCCAGATCGTCGGCAGGCACCAGCACCCAGCGTTTTGCGTAGTCGCCGACCGTGTCGCGGGGGGCGCCGTGGCTGGTCCAGTACGCCTTCGGCGCCTTGACGTAGCTCCGCGTACCGTTGCTGAGCACCGCCACGTCGGTGTCGTCCACGGTGAGTTTCGCCGACAGCCAGCCGTCGTTGGTGATCTGGGCGGTCACTGCGATTTCGTCATCGCCATCGGTGTACGAGCCGGCGTACCGTACCGCCGCGTCCTGGGACAGTGCGGAGGCAGCGGCGGCGAGCGCCTCACCGCTGAGCCGGGCCTGCCGCTTCGCGGGGTCTTCGAACCTCGCGCCGCCGTCGCCGCCGGTGAACAGCGCGGCCAGCAGCGTGCACCCCAGCGCGAGCACCACAAATCCCGCGATCCCGCCGATCCACCAGCGCGGGTTGGATCTCTTGGGCGTCGGCGGCGTCGGCGGCGCCGGAGTCGCCGCCCACTGCGGCTGTGCCGGGTACGGCTGCGGCTGGTACGGCGGGCTCGACTCCGGTACGTGCCACGGCGCCCCCTGGTCCGGGGCACCCCACGGGTTGCCGTGCTGACCTGGGCTGCCCAGAGTCCCACCCATCGCGCGTCGCCTCCCCAGTCCTCCCGACCCCCGCGGGCTCACTGCCGGCTCACTCAGGGCCGGGTCTCAAAGACCCGCGCATCATATGGTGCGTAGCCGCCCGAGGGGTACGTCAACAGGGTTTGTGGTCAAACTGCGGTCTCCAGGGGGTCTGTGCCAGCAGGTTGACCACAAACCGCGGATACTCCGATGGCCGCGAATTCCGGGCGATGCAGGGTGGTTTGTCGGGTACGGGCACTTCCAATGATCATGACAAATATGCATACTCGTCTATGACTCGGCACCGATCCGTACACCACCTAAGGGCGCTCCTGCTCGATCGGACACCAGGGAGGATTTGCACCGAGTCAGAGAGCCACGGACGCGGCGCCGGGTCACGTGACGATGCGTCACACAGACGCGTCTCAAGCGGAACCTGGGGAGGTTCTCGTGAGGCTCTCAAAGTTCTTCTCTGCGGCAGCCGTAGGGCTGTTCATCGGCGCGGTGCTGGTCGCCAACCCGGTGAACGCGGCCCCGTCGAACACCGCGGCGGAGCTGCGTAGCGCGATGGCGGGGCTGAACGCCGACGCCCGGATCGTCGGTACGGCCTGGGCCGTCAACCCGGCCACCAACCAGGTCGAGGTGACCTACGACGACACCGTGACCGGTGCCAAGTTCGCCGCCCTCAAGTCGGTCACGGCCCGGTACGGCGACGCGGTGGCGTTGGTGCCGACCCGCGGTGTGCTGACCAAGTTCATCAACGGCGGGCGCGCCATCTACGCCGAAGGCGGCGGACGCTGTTCGCTCGGCTTCAACGTCCGCAACAGCTCCGGCACGTACTACTTCATCACCGCCGGGCACTGCACCAACATCGCCTACCGCTGGTACGCCAACTCCAGCCAGACCTCGCTGCTCGGCTGGCGGGCCGGGAGCAGCTTCCCGGGCAACGACTACGGCATCGTGCGGTACGCCAGCGGCGTCTCGCACCCCGGCACGGTCTACCTGTACAACGGCTCCAACCGGGACATCACCCGCGCCGGCAGCGCGTACGTCGGCCAGTCGGTGCTACGTAGCGGCAGCACCACCGGCCTGCGGGGCGGCTCGGTGCAGGCGCTGAACGCGACGGTGAACTACCCGCAGGGCACGGTGTACGGCCTGATCCGTACCAACGTCTGCGCCGAGCCCGGCGACAGCGGCGGCTCGATGTTCGCCGGCAACACCGCGCTCGGGCTCACCTCCGGCGGCAGCGGTAACTGCACCTGGGGTGGCACCACGTACTTCCAGCCCGTACCCGAGGTGCTCAACCGGTACAGCGTCAACGTCTACTGATCCACTCTCCGCGAAGGGCCGCCGGGATCACCCCGGCGG
>JBOGDG010000130.1:0-7787 GCA_050701655.1 Micromonosporaceae bacterium | reverse complement strand
GGTCGTAGCTCAGCACCGCGATCCCGTGCGGCGGCAGCAGTTCTGCGAGGTGCGTGAACAGGAAGTAGTCCCGGGAGGGCCCGGACGCCGGATGCAGCGTGACCAGCCCGCCGCGTACCCGGATCCCGGCCGGCGGCAGGGTGAGGGTTGCCGGAAGCGTCGCGTCGCCGGCGCGGATCGACAGCGGCATCGACAGCGGTATCGGCAGCGGCATCGTCACTTCCTCGACCCGGGTGGGGCGGGCACGCCAAGACGGGTAGACTACTTCGGTTGCCACGGCGAGGGTGCCCTCCGGGCCCGTCATCGACGCGGTGCTTCGGGCGTGTCGCCCGCCGCCCTGGCACTGTGTGGCCAGCTTTCCATGAACTTGCAGGTATGGAGGAGTACTCCCGTGTCCGAGGTACGTATCGCTGCCGAGCCCCGCACCGAGTTCGGCAAGGGTGGTGCTCGCCGCACCCGGCGGGCCGGCAAGATCCCCGCCGTGCTGTACGGCCACGGGGAGAAGCCCAAGCACATCGCGCTGCCCGCCCTGGAGTTCGCCGCCGCGCTGCGTCACGGTGGGCTGAACCAGCTCTTCGAGCTGCAGGTCGGCGACGGCGCCAGGACTCTCGCGCTGCCGAAGGCGCTGCAGCGCGACCCGATCAAGGACACCATCGACCACGTCGACCTGCTGATCGTCAAGCGTGGCGAGATGGTCACCGTCGAGGTGCCGGTGGTGCTCACCGGTGAGGCGGCCAAGGGTGGTCTGCTGGTGAACGACCTGAACACGCTGGCGATCTCCGCGGACGCCACCAAGCTGCCCGACCGGATCGAGGTCTCGATCGAGGGCCTCGAGGTCGGCAATCACATCTCCGCGGGCGACATCACGCTGCCCGAGGGCTCCGAGCTGCTGACCGACCCCGAGGCGGCGGTGGTCACCGTGATGGTGGCGCCGAGCGCCGAGCAGATGGAGGGCGAGCTGGCCGAGGCTGAGGCCGAGGCGGGCATCGAGGGGGAGGTCCCGGAGGCCGAGGCCGCGGAGCCTGCCGCCGAGGCCGCGCCGGAATAGTGACCGAGCCGTACCTGGTCGTCGGCCTGGGCAATCCCGGGCCGGCGTACGCGGGGAACCGCCACAACGTGGGTTACCTGATCGCCGACCTGCTCGCGGAGCGGGTCGGCGGTCGTTTCAAGCGCCACAACAAGGTGCACGCCGAGGTGTGTGAGGGTCGGCTGGGCGCGCCCGGCCTGGGCAGCCAGCGGGTGGTGCTGGCGAAGCCGCTGTCGTACATGAACCTCTCGGGCGGCCCGGTGTCGGGGCTGGCCGGCTTCTACAAGATCCCGCCGGAGCGGGTGGTCGTGGCGCACGACGAGCTGGACCTGCCGTACGGGGTGCTGCGGCTCAAGGTCGGTGGCGGCGAGGGCGGCCACAACGGGCTGAAGTCGATCTCGAAGTCCCTCGGCACCCGCGACTACCTGCGGGTGCGGTTCGGTATCGGGCGGCCGCCGGGGCGCAAGGACCCGGCCGACTACGTACTCGAGGATTTCCATCCCGCCGAGCGCAGAGAGCTGGCGCTCTACGTCGACCGCGCTGCCGACGCCGTCGAGGCGCTCGCCGCCGAGGGCCTGGAAGCTGCCCAGAATGAGTTCCATCCGCTGTAGTGCTGCGGCTGGGCTTTGTGGCCGTTCTGCGGTCTCCGCCGCCGAGGAGACAGCAGTTTGACCACAAACCCGAAGCCAACCCCGCGAGGCAGTTTGCGGGAGTTTGGGCCGTAACCGTCACGTATTCGCGTGATAACACGTTGTAACGACAGGTGCGCGGAGAGCGCGCCTTGTCTGCGTAGCGTGCGGAGGGGTGCGATGGCGGTGGAAGGGGCGGTTTCGGGGCTCCCCGTCCAGACCGCGCCGCCCCCGGCCGAGCTGGCGCCCCCGGCCGAGCTGCCGGCGCCGCCCGCCGTACCGCAGCGCGGCTGGGAGGCGCGGTACCTACGGCTGCTGTTCGCCTTCGATCTCGCGTTCGCGGCGCTGGTCGCCGCCGCCGCGTTCGGGCTGCGGTTCGGGCCCGGCGTCACCCCGTACACCCGGTGGTATGTCCTGCTCTCGGCGGTCCTGCCGCTGGCCTGGGTGACCTGCCTGGCGCTGAACCGGGGGTACGAGACCCGCTACCTGTTCGTCGGGACGGACGAGTACCAGCGGGTGTTCCGGGCCGGGCTGGCGCTGCTGGCGGCGGTCGCGATCGTCTCGTACGGCCTGGAGATCCGGCTCGCCCGGGGGTACGTGCTGCTCGCCGTACCCGCCATGGTGCTCTGCTGCGTGCTGGCGCGATACCTGCAGCGACGGCAGCTGCACGCCACCCGGGCGCGGGGCGGCTGTCTGCGCCGGGTGCTGGTGGTGGGGCACGAGCGCGCGGTCGCCCACCTCACCCAGCAGCTGCGCCGGGAACGCTTCCACGGCTTCCAGGTGGTCGCCGCATGTCTGCCGGCCCCGGGCACGCAGCGGGTCAGGGGCGTGGAACTCCCGGTGTACGGCACGTTCGACGAGGTGGCCGCCGCGGTGGGCCGGGCCGGCGCCGACACCGTGGTGGTGCTCTCCTGTCCCGAGCTGGACGGGCACGAGCTGCGCCGGCTGGCGTGGCAGCTGGAACGCGACGACATCGACCTGATCATGGCGAGTGCGCTGATCGACGTGGCGGGCGAACGTACCACCATCCGGCCGGTGGACGGGCTGCCGATGCTGCACGTGGAGCACCCCCGGCTGACCGGCGCGGCGCGGGTCGCCAAGGAGATCTTCGACCGGGTCGGCGCGGTGTTGCTGCTGCTGGTGCTGGCGCCGCTGCTGGCGACGATCGCGGTGCTGATCCGGCGCGGCTCGCCCGGCCCGGTGCTGTTCCGGCAGGTACGGGTCGGCCGCGACGGCCGCGAGTTCACGATGCTGAAATTCCGCACCATGTACGCCGACGCCGAGCAGCGGCTCGCCGAGCTGCTGGAGCGCAACGAGCTGGACGGCGTGCTGTTCAAGATCCGCGACGACCCGCGGGTGACGCCCACCGGGCGGTGGCTGCGCCGGTGGTCGCTCGACGAGCTGCCGCAGCTGCTCAACGTACTGGCGGGGGAGATGTCGCTGGTCGGGCCGCGACCACCGCTGCCGCGCGAGGTGGAGGTCTACCCGGACGACATGTGCCGGCGGTTCGTGGTCAAACCCGGACTCACCGGGCTGTGGCAGGTGAGCGGCCGGTCGGACCTGAGCTGGGAAGACAGCGTCCGTTTGGATCTACGCTACGTAGAGAACTGGTCACTCTCGTTGGACTTGGTCATACTGCTCCGTACGCTGACCGCGGTGTCCCGCGCGTCCGGCGCGTACTGACGTCCGTCCCACCAGCTAGGGGTGATCTACGCCGTGGCGTGGCCGAGTGACCGTGTGTTGCCCGAAGCACCACCACCGGACGACGCCGGGCTCGCGTCCTGGCTCGCGGTACGGGCCGGCGCGCTGCTGATGAAACTCCGCGACGAGCGCGGCTTCGACGACCCCACCGGGTTGCGGGACGCCGGCGACCGGGAGTCCCACGAGCTGCTGATGGAGGCGTTCGCGAAGTGGCGCTCCGATGACGCGGTGCTCTCCGAGGAGGGGGCCGACGAACCGGCGCGGTTGGAGGCCGATCGGGTCTGGATCGTGGACCCGCTGGACGGCACTCGGGAGTACGGCGAGCCCGGCCGTACCGACTGGGCGGTGCACATCGCGCTCTGGCAGCGCGGCGCCGGTCTGGTCGCGGGGGCGCTCGGGATGCCCGCGCTCGACCTGGTGATCGGCACCCAGCCGGCGCGGACTCCGGTGGACACCGGCCGGGACACGATCCGGATCGCGACCTCCCGAACCCGGCCACCGGGGTTCCTGCCGGAAGTCGCCCGGGAACTGGGCGCGGAGCTGGTGCCGATGGGCTCGGCGGGCGCGAAAGTGTGCGCGGTGGTGCAGGGTACGGTCGACGCGTACGTACACGCGGGTGGCCAGTACGAGTGGGATTCCGCCGCACCGGTGGCCGTGGCTTTGGCCACAGGACACTACGCATCCCGGCTCGATGGCAGCACCCTCGAATACAACCGACCGCACCCCCGGCTGCCGGACCTGGTGGTCTGCCGGCCGGAGCTCGCCCCGCGGTTGCTCGCCGCACTGAACCCAGGAGCTGAGTAATGAGCCAGACAGCGGACTACCGGGTGTCGCACCTCGACGCCCTGGAGGCGGAGAGCAGCTTCGTCTTCCGGGAGGTCGTCGCGGAGTTCGAGCGTCCCTGTCTGCTGTTCTCCGGCGGCAAGGACTCGATCGTGATGCTGCACCTGGCGAGCAAGGCGTTCGCGCCCGGCCCGGTGCCGTTCCCGGTGATGCACGTCGACACCGGCCACAACTTCGACGAGGTGCTGGCGTACCGGGACCGGCGGGTGTCGGAGCTGGGGCTGCAGCTGGTGGTGGCGAGCGTGCAGGACGCCATCGACCAGGGGCTCGTGGTCGAGCCGCCGACCGGGATGCGGAACCCGATCCAGACCCCCGTGCTGCTGGAGGCGGTGGAGAAGTACCGCTTCGATTCGCTGTTCGGCGGCGCCCGCCGTGACGAGGAGAAGGCCCGCGCCAAGGAGCGGGTCTTCAGCTTCCGCGACGAGTTCGGCCAGTGGGACCCGAAGAACCAGCGTCCCGAGCTGTGGTCGCTCTTCAACGCCCGGGTGCACCCCGGCGAGTCGATCCGGGTGTTCCCGCTGTCCAACTGGACCGAGCTGGACATCTGGCACTACATCGCCGCCGAGGCCATCGACCTGCCGGAGATCTACTACGCGCACGAGCGGGAGGTGGTCGACCGCGACGGCATGCTGTACGCGGTCAACGACCTGCTGCCGCTCAAGGCCGGCGAAACCAGCTTCGCGGAGACCGTCCGTTACCGCACCGTGGGAGACGCCACCTGCACCGCGGCGGTGCGGTCCGACGCCGACACCATCGAGAAGGTGATCGCCGAGGTGGCCGCCACCCGGATCACCGAGCGCGGCGCCACCCGGGGTGACGACAAGGTCAGCGAGGCCGCGATGGAAGACCGCAAGAAGGAAGGCTACTTCTGATGGCGCAGCCGACGAGCGCGGCCGAGGCCGCTATCGCCAAGCAGGCCACCGCGCTGTCGGTCGGCGGAGCCACCGCGCTGTCGGTCGGCGGAGCCACCGCGCTGTCGGTCGGCGGAGCCACCGCGCTGTCGGTCGGCGGAGCCGATCTGCTGCGGTTCGCCACCGCCGGGTCCGTGGACGACGGCAAGTCCACCCTGATCGGCCGCCTGCTGTACGACTCCAAGGCGATCTTCGAGGACCAGCTCGCCGCGGTCGAGGCGACCAGCGCGGCCCGCGGCGACGAGTACACCAACCTGGCGCTGCTCACCGACGGGCTGCGCGCCGAGCGGGAACAGGGCATCACCATCGACGTGGCGTACCGGTACTTCGCCACGCCGAAGCGGAAGTTCATCATCGCCGACACTCCCGGGCACATCCAGTACACCCGCAACATGGTCACCGGGGCGTCCACCGCCGACCTCGCGTTGATCCTGATCGACGCCCGGAAGGGCATCGTGGAGCAGTCGCGGCGGCACGCGTTCCTCTGCTCGCTGCTGCGGGTGCCGCACATGGTGCTGGTGATCAACAAGATGGACCTGGTCGACTGGTCCGAAGAGGTGTACGAGCGGATCCACGCCGAGTTCACCGCGTTCGCCACCAAGCTCGACATCCCCGACCTGGCGGTGATCCCGGTCTCCGCGCTGCAGGGCGACAACGTGGTGACCCGCTCGGCGAACATGCCGTGGTACGACGGCCCGTCGCTGCTGCACCACCTGGAGAACGTGCACATCGCGTCCGACCGCAACCTGGTCGACGTACGGTTCCCGGTGCAGTACGTGATCCGGCCGCAGCAGTCCCGCGGCCAGGACTACCGCGGGTACGCCGGCCAGGTCGCCAGCGGCGTCCTCAAGCCCGGCGACGAGGTGATGGTGCTGCCCAGCGGCTTCACCACGCGGATCGCCGGCATCGACTACAACGGGCAGGAAGTCGACCAGGCGTTCCCGCCGATGTCGGTGACCGTACGGTTGGAAGACGAGCTGGACGTCTCCCGTGGCGACCTGATCTGCCGGCCGCACAACCAGCCGCACGCCACCCAGGACATCGAGGCGATGATCTGCTGGATGGACGAGCAGAAGCCGCTGCGGCCCGGGGTGAAGTACGCGATCAAGCACACCACCCGCTCGGTGCGCGCCATGGTGAAGGGGCTGCAGTACCGGCTCGACATCAACACGCTGCACCGCGACGAGGCCGCCACCTCGCTGACGCTCAACGAGATCGGCCGGGTGCGGCTGCGTACCACCGCGCCGTTGCTCTGCGACGAGTACCGCCGTAACCGCACCACCGGCGGTTTCATCGTGATCGACGAAGCCACGAACCGCACGGTGGGCGCCGGCATCATCGTCGACACCGCCTGAGGACTGCGGCGGCCGCTGTCCCGTAGGTAGGGTGTGGCCCTCCCGCAGGAGGTGCCGATGCAGGCAGGTCCGGTGGTACGCCGGTTGCTCAGCCCGGGTGGCTTCGTGCTGGTGGCGGTGTGTTTCCTGCTGCCGTTCCTGACCGTGTCCTGTGAGGCCGAAGGGCACCGGGGCGAGCTGACGTACCAGGGGACCGACCTGGTGGTCGGCGGCGCGCCGGATGTCGCCATGGACGGGATGACCCGCGACGAGCTGCCCGAGGCGTTGCGGTCCAACGAGCAGGTCAAGGAGCTGGAAGGGCTCGAGCCACAGCCGTTCGCGATCGCATCGCTGCTGCTGATCCTGGTCGGCGCCGCCACCGCGTTGCTGCCCACCGTCTGGTCACGGGCGCTCGGCGGGCTCGCGTGTGCCGCGGTCGCGGTGATGTTCCTGGTGGCCGCCCAGACCATCCTGCGTTCGGACCTGCGGGCGGGGCTGGATCCGGAAGCGGCGCAGGCTGTCGGCGTACAGATCTCCGACCGGTACGGCTTCTGGCTCGCCGTCGGCTTGCTGGCCGGCGTCACTGCGCTGAACCTGCTGCTGCTGGTGATCGCGAGCCGGGAGCCGCCCGAAGCCGGCCCCGACGATGCGCTGCCTACCACGCCGCTGCCGCCGCCCCAGGCCAGTGGCTGACCGGTTGCCTCTCGCGTGTCGTCGCCGCAACCGCTACGCTCCGCCGCAACAACAATTCGGGCGGTGGCGGGGCATGGTGGACGCGGTGGCGCTGCGGGACAGGCCGTTGGAGGCTGCCGCGCTGGTCGACGACGCCGCCTGGGCGGCCGCCCGATGTTACGCGGCCGCTCCGCACACCGCGGTCGAGGAGACCTCCCGCCGCCGCTGGCTGATCACCGGCACCCCGTACGAGGGGCTCAACGGGGTCTACTGGGCGCGCCACGGCGACGGGATCCACGAGGCGCTGGAGCCGTTCCGGCAGGTCGAGGTGCCGATGCTGTGGCACGCCGGCCCGACCAGCCCCGACACGCTGCCCGGGGAGCTGGTCGCCGCTGGGCTGCGGCACTACGGCGAAGAGCCCGGGATGCTGCTCGACCTCGACCAGCCCACCCGGCGCTGGTCGCCCCCCGAAGGGCTCGAGATCCGCCGGGTCGGCACCCACGCGCAGCTCGCCGCCTGGGCACGGATCTGGGCCGGTCCCGCCAGCCCGCTGCTGCTGGACCGGCTGGTCGCGCTGCGGGCCCCGGCGGCGTACGGGGTGGGGGCGCGTACCCCGCATCTGCTGGGGGTGCTGGACGGCGAGCCGGTGGCGTGCGGCGCGGTGTGGGTG
>JBOGDG010000129.1:0-7792 GCA_050701655.1 Micromonosporaceae bacterium | reverse complement strand
GGTGCACCGAGCGGCCTTCGGCTCGGGACGCGGCGACCGCCTCGGCCAGCACCGCCGGCTCCGGTTCGTCGAGGGGGCCGACGCTGGCCAGGCAGCGGCCGGCGTCGTCGAAGACCCGTACCGATGCGCCGAGTACGTCGGTGACCGCCGCCGCGACGTCCTCCACCCCGCCGCCGCGCAGCACCAGTGCTGCCATCCGGTCGTGCGCGGCGGCGGCCCGCTCCACCGACTCGCTGTGTGCCCGGATCACCGTGTTCGCCGCCGACAGCTCCGCGAGCGCGTCGCGGGTCTCCTCCAGCAGCCGTGCGGTGTCGATCGCGACCGCGGCGTGGTTGGCGAGCGACACCAGCAGCGCCACCTCTTCGCGGGGGAACGGCCGGGCGCCCCGGTTGGCGGCGAACAGTACGCCGATCACCCGGGTGCCGAGCCGCATCGGCACCCCGAGGATCGCCACCAGGCCCTCCTCGGAGACCGCGTCGTCGATCTCCCTGAGGTGGTGGAACCGGTCGTCGGAGCCGTAGTCGGCGGTGACGTACGGCTGGCCGTGCTGTGCCACCAGCCCGCCGAGTCCGCCGCCGAGCGGCAGCCGTAGCTGCTGGAACCGGGCCGAGATCGAGCCGTCGGTGACCCGCATGTAGGTGTCGCCGCGCTCCTCGTCGCCGAGCGTCATGTACGTGATGTCGGCCGCCAGCAGCCGCCGCGCCCGGTGCACGATCGCCTTCAGTACGGCGTCCAGGTCGCGCAGCCCCGCCAGGTCGCTCGCGGTGTCGAACAGGCTGGACAGCTCCACTTCGCGGCGCAGCCGCTGGTCGAGCAGGCCGCGTACCCGAAGTGAGAGCAGCTTCGCGCGTTCCAGCCCCTCAAGGGTCTCTGACGGCGCGCCAGCCGTGCGGGCCCGCAGCAGCGGTCCCTCGTACTCGACCGCGGCTGCCTCCCGGGCCAGCAGCTCCAGGAACTCGATGCCGGAAACGGTGTCCATAGGTCTCAGTGTGCGGTCCAACCGCCGTCCAGGACGTACGAGGACCCGGTGAGGAACGAGGCGGCCGGTCCGCACAGGTACGCCACCAGCTCAGCCACCTCGTCCGGTTCGATGAGTCGTTTGATCGCCGCGTCGGCGAGCATGATCTGTTCCACTACGTCCTGCTCGGCGATGCCGTGTGTCGCGGCCTGCGCCGCGATCTGCTGCTCCACCAGGGGGGTACGCACGTAGCCCGGGTTGACGCAGTTGGAGGTCACCCCGTGCGGCCCGCCCTCCAACGCCACCACCTTCGACAGCCCCTCGAGCCCGTGTTTCGCCGCCACGTACGCCGACTTGTACGCCGACGCGCGCAGCCCGTGCACCGAGGAGACGTTGACGATCCGGCCGAACCCGCGGGCGTACATGTGGGGGAGGGCGTGGCGGATCAGCCGGAACGGCGCCTCCAACATCACTCGCAGCAGGTACGAGAACCGCTCCGGCGGGAACTCGTGCACCGGCGCGACGTGCTGCAGTCCGGCGTTGTTGACCAGGATGTCGACGTCGGCGTCGAGCCGGTCCACGGCGTCCAGATCGGCCAGGTCCAGCCCGATCGGGTCCCCGCCGCACTCGGTGGCCACCCGGGCGGCGGCGTCCGCGTCGAGGTCCACCACCAGCGGTTTCGCGCCGGCGGCGGCGAGTCGGCGTACGCACGCCGCACCGATCCCGCTGCCGCCGCCGGTCACCAGCGCGACCCGCCCGTGCAGGTCGATCTCGGCCACCGGGAAGCTCATGCCGGTGACGCTACGTTCCGCCTCCCTCACCGCCCATGGCGTACGGCTACACAGGTGGCGGGGGCGTGATGTGGCCTGCCGCCACAGGGCCGACCGTTGGCGCCGCCCGGGGCGTGTCGGTGCCGGATGTCGCCGCGCCAGCCCACTAGCGTCGGTTCGAACAAGTGTTCACAGGAGGTGGCCGGGTGCGGGTGATCGGAGTGGACCCGGGGCTGACCCGGTGCGGGGTCGGCGTGGTCGAGGGATCACCCGGACGGCAGTGCAGGTTGGTGGCGGTCGAGGTGATCCGTACCGAGCCCGACGCGGAGCTCTCCGACCGGCTGCTGCGGCTCGACCGCCGGCTCGCCGAGCTGGTCGCCGCCCACGTCCCCGACGCGGTCGCGGTGGAGCGGGTGTTCAGCCAGCACAACGTACGGACCGTGATGGGCACCGCGCAGGCGGGGGCGGTCGCGGTGCTGGCGGCCGCGCGGGCCGGCGTACCGGTGCAGATGTACACCCCGAGCGAGATGAAGGCGGCGGTGACCGGCTCGGGGCAGGCCGACAAGAAGCAGATCGCCGCGATGGTGACCCGGCTGCTCAGACTCGACGCGGCGCCGAAGCCCGCTGACGCGGCGGACGCGTTGGCGCTGGCCATCTGCCATGTCTGGCGGGGTGCTGCCCAGGCCCGGATCACCGCGGCGGTACGAGCGGTGGGAGGTCGCCGATGATCGCGAGTGTACGAGGCCGGGTCACCGCCGTCGCCCCGGATCAGGCGGTGGTCGACGTCGGTGGGGTGGGCTTCGCCGTCCAGTGCAGCCCGAACACCCTCGCGGGGCTGCGGGTCGGCCAGGACGCCCAGCTCGCCACCAGCCTGGTGGTGCGGGAGGACTCCCTGACCCTGTACGGCTTCGCCGACGCCGACGAGCGGGGGCTGTTCGAGCTGCTGCAGACCGCCAGCGGGGTCGGCCCCCGGCTGGCGCAGGCGGCGCTCGCCGTACACCCGCCCGACGTGCTGCGGGTGGCGATCGCCTCCGGGGATCTCGACACCCTGATCCGGGTGCCGGGGATCGGGAAGAAGGGAGCGCAGCGGCTGGTGCTGGAGCTCAAGGACCGGATCGGTGCGGTGCCCGTCGCGGCGCCCACCGGGGTCGCGGCCGGCGGTGGCGGCTGGCGTACCCAGGTGGAGCAGGCGCTGGTCGGGCTCGGCTGGTCGGCCACGCAGGCGGCGCAGGCCACCGACGCGGTCGCCGATTCGGTCAACGGCGCCGACCCTGACGTACCCACCCTGCTGCGCCAGGCGATCCGGCTGCTGGGTCGGGCGCGATGACCGACGAAGCGCTGGTTTCCGCCCTCGCGGGCCCCGACGAGGTCGACGCCGAAGCCAGCGTACGGCCGCGCCGGCTCGGCGAGTTCGTCGGCCAGCACCGGGTGCGCGAGCAGCTCGACCTGCTGCTCACCGGCGCGAAACAGCGGGCGGCGCCGCCGGACCACATCCTGCTCGCCGGGCCACCCGGGCTGGGCAAGACCACGCTCGCGATGATCGTCGCCGCCGAGCTGGAGTCGGCGCTGCGGATCACCAGCGGGCCCGCGATCGAACGCTCCGGTGACCTGGCGGCGGTGCTCACCAGCCTCGGCCCCGGCGACGTGCTGTTCATCGACGAGATCCACCGGATCGCCCGGCCCGCCGAAGAGCTGCTGTACAGCGCGATGGAGGACTTCCGGGTCGACGTGGTGGTCGGCAAGGGCCCCGGTGCGACCGCGATCCCGCTCGATGTGGAGCCGTTCACGCTGGTCGGCGCCACCACCCGCTCCGGGCTGCTCACCGGCCCGATGCGGGACCGGTTCGGTTTTGTGGCACACCTGGACTTCTACGGCGCCGACGAGCTGGAGCACGTACTGCGGAGGTCGGCCCGGATCCTGGGGGTGGCGCTGACCCCCGAGGGCGCCGCCGAGATCGCCGGCCGCTCCCGCGGCACCCCCCGGATCGCCAACCGGCTGCTGCGCCGGGTACGCGACTACGCGGAGGTACGCGCCGACGGCGTGATCACGCACCGGATCGCCGTCGCCGCGCTTGCCGTGTACGACGTCGACGCGCTCGGCCTGGACCGGCTCGACCGCGCGGTGGTGGGGGCGCTGGTCGGTTCGTTCGGCGGTGGTCCGGTCGGGTTGACCACGCTCGCGGTCGCCGTCGGGGAGGAGCCGGACACCGTGGAGGAGGTCTGCGAGCCGTACCTGGTACGCGCCGGGCTGCTCGCGCGTACCCCCCGGGGGCGGGTCGCCACCGCGGCGGCGTGGCACCATCTGGGCCGTACGCCGCCCCCGGGCACCTTCGGTGCCGCCGCGACATCGGGGGAGCAGGAAGGGCTGTTCGCCATCGATGCCGAGCCCGACCCGTGACGGTGTGACCGGAACGTGACCTCGCCTACCCGCGGTTACTGTTACGACAACGACTAAACTCCCGGCGGTTCCTACTGAATCGTTATCGCTACCCGGCAGGCCATTTCGCGGGGCGAAGCCACATATCGGATGACATATCTGGAAGGTCACTCAGTGTTTGTTGCGCAGCAGGGCGGTGGAACCGGAGGGCTCCTCCCGTTCCTGATGATCGGTCTGATCATCGCCGCGATGTACTTCTTCATGATCCGCCCGCAGCAGCGGCAGCGCCGCCAGACGGCGGAGATGCAGGGCAAGCTTGGCGTCGGCGACCAGGTGATCACGATCGGCGGGCTGTACGGCACGATCGTGCAGGCCGACGACGAGACCGTGACCCTGGAGGTCGCACCCGGCGTGACCAACAAGTACGTTCGAGGCGCGGTGAGCCGGGTGGTCAATCCGACCGAGGCGGACGCCGACGCCGGCGATTCCGGCGGTAGGGCCGAGGACTAGCGGCTCTCCGCCAGCAGAGCAGTTCCATCCAAACGGCCCGCGGCGGTACGCCGTGAGCCGTGAATACTGGAAGCCGTGGCGCGCCGGGGAGACCGGTGACCGACGGGGCAATCGACGCAGGGAGACAGAACAGCCGTGGCACCACCTCAGGGGCAGATAGCGGCCTCGCGATACCTGATCGCGCTCTTCTTGATCATCGCGGCGCTCTGGACGGGGGTCTACCTCAGCGGCACCTTCACGCCGCGGCTCGGGTTGGACCTGCGCGGCGGCACCAGCCTCACTCTGGAGGCCACCACCAGCGGCGGCGAGGACGCCGATCGGGCCAAGCTGGAGGAAGCGCGCGACATCATCGCCAACCGGGTCAACGACACCGGTGTCGCCGAGGCCGAGGTCACCATCGAGGGCACCCGCAACATCGTGGTGAACGTCCCCGGTGGCTCCGGCGACCTGAAGAAGGTCGGTGAGCCCGCCGAGCTGCGGTTCCGTCAGGTGCTGGACCAGGCCGCGGACGTACCGGAGCCGCCGAAGGCGTCGCCGACCGCGAGTGGTTCGGCCAGCCCGTCCGGCTCGGCCAGCCCGAAGGCCAGCGGGTCGCCCAACGTCGGCGCTTCGGCGACGCCCACCGGCACCGCCAAGCCGAGCGGCTCGGCCAGCGGCTCGCCGGCCGCCAGCCCGTCGCCGACCGACCCCACGGTCGAGGAGCTGAAGAAGCAGGCGTACACGAAGATCGGTAAGGGCGACGCCAAGAAGGGCGAGGAGCTGGTCGGCCAGGTCGCCACCCTGCAGTCCGAGCAGCTGTCCCAGATCGCCAAGGATCCCCAGGCGCTGGAGTTCCTCGCCGGCTTCCGCAAGCTGACGCCCGAAGAGCTGGCGGTGCTGCCCGCGGAGGTGCAGTTCAAGTCGCCGACCGTGACCTGCGACGCGCTGAACAAGCGGCCGGCGGGCTCGATCCGCGAGGCCGGGGCGACCGCCGCCGCCTGCGACACCGAAGGCGGTACGAAATACCTGCTGGACAAGGCGCGGGTGCTCGGCACCGACGTCTCCACGGCGGACTACACCTTCGACCCCAACCGCGGGATCTGGCTGGTCACGCTGGACTTCAACAGCAAGGGCCAGAAGAACTGGACCGCGCTTACCGAGGCGGCGCTGAAGAAGCAGGTCGCCGTGGTGCTCGACAACGAGGTCGTCTCAGCGCCGACCGTCGAGCAGCGGATGACCAGCGACGCGGAGATCACCGGCGACTTCACCCGTATCGAGGTGCAGACGCTGGCCTCGCAGCTGCAGTACGGCGCGCTGCCGCTGACCTTCAAGGTGCAGCAGCAGGTGCAGCTCTCCCCGACGCTCGGGCTCGACCAGATGCAGGCCGGGCTGCTCGCCGGCATGATCGGCGTGCTGCTGGTGGTGATCTACTGCTTCTTCTACTACCGGGCGCTCGGCGTCGTGGTGATCACCAGCCTGCTCGGCTCCGCGGCCATCGTGTACCCCTCCGTGGTGCTGCTCGGCAAATACTGGGGCTTCACCCTCACCCTGGCGGGGATCGCCGGTTTCATCGTGGCGATCGGTATCACCGCCGACTCGTTCGTGGTGTTCTTCGAACGGCTCAAAGACGAGGTGAAAGACGGCCGCACGATACGCAGCGCGGTGCCGCGTGCCTGGGTGCGGGCCCGCCGCACGATCCTGTCGGCGAACACGGTGCAGATCCTCGCCGCCGTGGTGCTGTACGCCCTCGCGATCGGAGCGGTACGCGGTTTCGCGTTCACCCTCGGGCTCTCGGCGGTGGTCGACCTGTTGATCGTGTTCATCTTCACGCACCCGTTGGTCGCCATCCTCTCCAAGTCGCGCGCCTTCACCTCGCCCCGGTTCTCCGGGCTGGGTAACGTGCGACACGATTCCGCACAGCAGTCAACTACCCGCGTCCGTGGCGGCGTTCGTACGAAGGAGTCCTGATCGTGGGTCTGCTTGGCCGTCTCTACCGCGGCGAAACCAATTTCGACTTCATCGGGCTGCGTAAGCGGTGGTACGTCGGCTCCCTCGTCATCCTGATGGTCTGCATCGCCAGCCTGGCGATCCAGGGGTTCAACTTCGGGATCGAGTTCGTCGGTGGCAACCAGTTCCTGATCCAGTCGCCCGCCGGGGTGACGCTCGCGGAAGCCCGTAGCGTCGTGGAAGACCAGGGTGTCGAGGTCGTCACGGCACAGGAGGCCGGCAGCGGTCAGACCCGCTCCCTCGTGATCAAGACCGGCGAGCTGCCGGAGGCGGAGCTGGAGAAGGTCGAGAACAGCCTCTCCAAGGAGCTGGGCATCGCGCCGGCCGACATCAACCACTCCGAGGTCAGCGATTCGTGGGGTGACAGTGTCACCCGGCAGGCGCTGATCGGTCTCGTGGTGTTCCTGTTGGCGGTCTCGGCGTACCTGTGGGTCCGGTTCGAGCAGAAGATGGCGTTCGCCGCGCTGATCGCCCTGCTGCACGACCTGATGATGGCCGCGGGTATCTACGCGCTGATCGGCTTCGAGGTCACGCCGAGCACCGTGATCGGCATGCTCACCATCCTCGGTTACTCGCTGTACGACACGGTGGTGGTCTTCGACAAGGTCCACGAGAACACCAGGGGTCTGCTCGGCACCAGCCGCTGGACGTACGGGGAGGCGGCGAACCAGGCCGTCAACCAGACCCTGATGCGTTCCATCAACACCTCGGTGATCGGTCTGCTGCCCGTGGCCGGGCTGCTGTTCGTCGGCGCCGGTCTGCTGGGGGTCGGCACGCTGAAGGACCTGGCGCTGGTGCTGTTCGTCGGTATGGCCGCCGGTACCTACTCCTCGCTGTTCATCGCGACGCCGCTGCTGGTGGACTTCAAGAACCTGGAGCCGCGTTACCAGGCGCACGCCAAGCGGGTGCTCGCCAAGCGGGCCGGCGAGGACGCCGGCACCAGGGCGGCGCGCCGCCAGGCCAAGCGGGCTGCGGCCGCCAAGACGGGCGCCAAGGTATCGGCGACGAAAGCCGCCAGCTCACGCCGTGCGGCGGACGAGGACGACCTTCCTGAGGACGAGCTCATCGAGGACGAGCTCGACACCGATGTCGAGCTGGAAGCCGACGAGTACGACGAGGAAGCCGACGACGAGGGCGCCGAGGAGCGCGAGCTGGCCGGGTTCGCGCCGCGTCCCGGCGCGCGCCCCAGCGA
>JBOGDG010000128.1:0-7805 GCA_050701655.1 Micromonosporaceae bacterium | reverse complement strand
TGGCTGCACCGCTCGGGCGCCGACGGCTTCGGGGCGCCGTGGCGCGGCTACATCGGCACGCTGCCGCTGGACAACACCGAGTCCGACGGCCCGTGGGCGACCTGGTTCGCCGAACACCGGCTGCACCCGTACCTGAAAATGTCGGTGGACAACGGCGCGCTCGATCTCAGCGACGCCGCCGAGGTCACCCGCGTGATCGAACGGATCGAGACGCTCGCCCCGCCCGAGGAGCCGCCCAGCCGGCTGCACGGCGACCTGTGGCCGGGCAACGTGCTGTGGACCGCCGACCGCGCCTGGCTGGTCGATCCGGCGGCTCACGGCGGTCACCGGGAGACCGATCTCGCGCTGCTCGCGCTGTTCGGCGGGCCACCGTACCTGGAAAAGATCATCCGGGGGTACGAGGAGCACTGGCCGCTCGCCGACGGCTGGCGCGAGCGGGTGCCGCTGCACCAACTGCACCTGTTGCTGGTGCACACCGGGCTGTTCGGCGCGGCGTACCGGTCGTCGGTGCTGAGTGCGGCGAGCCACTTGACGTAGTGGACTGTCAGCCCCACCGGCTACCGTCGTGGGATGACCCGCGCAACTGGTGAGACCGGCCTGCTGGATCAGCACGGCCGTCGCGCCACGGACCTGCGGATCTCGCTCACCGACCGGTGCAACCTGCGCTGTACATACTGCATGCCGCCCGAGGGGCTGCCGTGGCTGCCGTCGGAGGACATCCTCACCGACGACGAGATCGTACGGCTGACCCGGATCGCGGTGGAGCGGCTCGGCGTGGACGAGATCCGGTTCACCGGCGGGGAGCCGCTGCTGCGTCCGGGGCTGGTGAAAATCATCGCGGCGTCGTCGCAGCTGACGCCGAGGCCGAAGCTGTCGCTGACCACCAACGCGATCGGGCTGTCCCGGCTGGCGCAGCCGCTCGCCGACGCCGGGCTTGACCGGGTCAACATCTCGCTCGACACCCTCGACGAGGAGGAGTTCGCGACGCTGGCGCACCGGCGCCGGCTGGCCGACACGCTCGCGGGGATCGAGGCGGCAGCAGCGGCCGGGCTTACCCCGGTGAAGCTGAACGCCGTACTGCTCCGGGGCGTCAACGACACCGACCCGAGCCGGCTGCTGGAATGGGCCGCCACCCGGGGGTACGAGCTGCGATTCATCGAACAGATGCCGCTGGACGCGCAGCACGGCTGGAGCCGAGAACAGATGGTCACCGCCGACGAGATCTACGCCGCGTTGTCGGAGCGCTACCAGCTGACCCCGGATCCGGAGCACCGCGGTAGCGCGCCCGCCGAGACCTGGCTGGTCAACGGCGGCCCGGTGAAGGTCGGCATCATCGGCTCGGTGACCCGCCCGTTCTGCGGCGCCTGCGACCGGACCCGGCTCACCGCGGACGGCCAGGTGCGCGCCTGCCTGTTCAGCCGTACGGAGTCGGACCTGCGGGGCCCGCTGCGTAACGGCGCCTCCGACGCCGAGCTGGCCGAACGCTGGCGGGTCGCGATGTGGGGCAAGCTGCCCGGTCACGGGATCAACGACCCCAAGTTCCTCCAGCCGGTACGCCCGATGTCCGCGATCGGTGGCTGACGTGGGCACCCACAGCACTCGCCCGGTGGTCGACGCCACGCACAGCCCCGTCCGGAGGCTGGCGTGATTCTCGTCCGCTACTTCGCCGGTGCCCGCGCGGCGGCGGGCTGTGCCGAGGAGAAGGTCGCTGCCGAGACGCTGTCCACCCTGGTGGCGACGCTGGAGGCGACCCACGGCGCACCGCTGGCGCGGGTGTTGAGCGCGGCGTCGTACCTGGTCGACGGGGTGGCCTGGCACGACCGTGACGCCGAGCTGCCGGCCAACTCCACAGTGGACGTCCTGCCACCCTTCGCAGGCGGCTGACCCACCCCCGGCCACCGATCACGCGGGCCAGTTTCAAGATCTGGGGTGTTGGACATCGAAGCACGCCAGATGCCGCGATTCGCGGGCCTTCGCGCCCAATGCCTCGGATCACGAGGGCGCGGATCACGAGGCCGCGGCGCCCGACCGCCGCGGCCGGTCAGTAGGCGCGGGGGACGGCGCGTACGTGGACCTGCTCGACCTGGAAGAACGCGGCCGGATGGAAGCCGCCCATCTTCGCGACCATGTTGGACGGGAAGGACTCGATCCGGGTGTTGTATTCGCGGACGTTGCCGTTGTAGAAGCGCCGGCCGGCGGCGAGCCGGTCCTCGGCCTCCGAGAGCTGGTGCTGCAGGTGCAGGAAGTTGCGGTTCGCGCGCAGCTGCGGGTACGCCTCGGCGACCCCGAACACGCCGGTCAACGCGCCGGCGAGCTGCTGCTCCACGTGGCTCTGGGCTCCCGCTCCCGCGTGGGCGGCCCGCGCCGCGATGGCACCGTTACGCGCTTCGACCAGCCGCTGCAGCGTGGTCCGCTCGTGCGCGGCGGCTCCGCGTACGGTCTCGACCAGGTTGGGGATCAGGTCGTGCCGGCGTTGCAGCTCGACGTCGACCTGCCGCCACGCGGTGTGTACGCCGTTCAGCTGCCGTACGAAGGTGTTGTAGCTGACGATCAGCCATATCCCCAGCGGCAACACGATCGGCAGCACACAGCACAGCAGCCCCAAGACGACGTAATCCACGACCGCCGAGGGTATCCGAGCCCCGCCACGCCCCCGCGCCAGCCGCCCCACACCACATGGCCACCAACTGGCACGGCACCGCGCGGCAACACCTCAGCGCCAGACGAAGTCGGGGACCCGCTCGGCGAGATCCATCAGATAGTTGGCCATCCAGATCACGTGGTGCGGGTTCATCTCGGTGCGCGACCAGCACATCAGGTCGCTCGCCTCGAACCGGAACGGCACCTGTCGCGACCGCTGATCAGCCAGCAGCCACTCCATCATCCGGGGATGCAGCACGTCGTACGCGAACCGGTCGCTGCCCGTACTGATCCGGAACACCCGGTTGAACTCTTCGCTCTCCAACTGCAGATCCCGCGCCCCGAACAACGCCAACAGCTTGCTGCCGGCTCCCTCCTGCCCCACCTGCAACCACGGCCGCGGCGACGGCGTCGGCGTCGCCACCACCAGATGGGTGTACGTCGTGCTGCTCTTGCCCTGCTTCACGGTGTGCCGGTACTCGAAGGCCACGATCTCGCGCCCCCGGTGCACCCCCGACAGCACGTGCAGCGCGCGACGCTCGTACCCGGCACCGAATGGCTCGCCCTGGAACCGGCCGGTGAGGGTCGGCGCCTCCGAAAGGTACTTCCAGCCCTGCGACTGGGCCCAGGCGTACAACGCGGCGGTCTTCTTCGCTTCCCGCTCCCGCGCGCGCCGCATCCCGACGATCGCGCCCCCGATGGCCAGCCCGATCACCGCGATGGGGACGAGCACGAAGCACAAGCCTGCGAAGGCGCCGACATCCAGCACGTACGGCAGGGTAGCGACTCCGCCCCAGGTCATTTCCACACGTACGCCGGTACTCGCTCCGCGAGATCCATCAGGTAGTCCGCCATCCAGACCGCCTGCTGCGGATTCATCTCGGTACGCGACCAGCAGACCAGGTCGCTCGCCTCGAACCGGAACGGCACCAGCCGCGACCGCTGATCAGCCAGCAGCCACTCCATCATCCGCGGATGCAGCACGTCGTACGCGAACCGGTCATTCCCGGTGCTGATCCGGAACACCCGGTTGAACTCCTCGCTCTCCAACTGCAGATCCCGCGCCCCGAACACCGACAGCAGCTTGCTGCCCGCCCCCTCAAGCCCCACCTGCAGGTGCGGCCGGGGCGCCGGCGTCGGCGTCGCCACCACCAGATAGGTGTACGTCGTGCTGTTGTTGTCGCCGTTGCTCACCGTGAACTTGTACTCGAACGCCACGATCTCGCGCCCCCGGTGCACCCCCGACAGCACGTGCAGCGCACGCCGCGAGCTGCCCCTGCCGAACGGCTGCCCCTGGAATCGGTGAACGAGGGCCGGCGCCTCTGCGTGGTAGCTCCACCGTTGCGATCGCGCCCAGTGGTAGAGCGCACTGACCTTCGCCTGGTACCGCTCGCGGGCGCGGCGGATCCCGACCATCAGACCCCATATCAGCAGCCCGATCACGAGCGCGGCGACCACCCCGAGGCACAGCACAGCGACAACGATCTCCACGTACGGGAGGGTAGCCGCCCACTCCTAACGACTCCGTAAGCTGCGGTCCATGGCTGAGACCTTGCGATCCGTGGATATCGAACGCACCGGCACCGACCAGTACGTCGCCCGCAACTCCCGTGGCGGCGCCCTCCGGTTCGGCTCGGGAGGCGAAACCGACTTCACGCCGGTGGAGCTGCTGCTGGCGGCGATCGGCGGCTGCAGCGCGATCGATGTGGACATGTTGACCAGGCGGCGGGCCGAGCCGACCACGTTCGCGGTCACGGTCACCGGCCACAAGCTCCGCGACGCGGCCGGCGGCAACCACATGGAGGACCTGTCCGTGGTCTTCTCGGTGAGCTTCCCGGACGGCGAGCAGGGCGACGCCGCGCGGGAGATGCTGCCGAAGGCGGTGCAGCTCTCCCACGATCGGCTGTGCACGGTGAGCCGTACCGTCGAACGCGGCACTCCCATCACCACCACCCTCGCCGACCCCGAGCGCTAGCGGCGCGGGGGTGGGCGTGGGCTAGACGCCCGCCGCCACCGGTTCCGGCTGAGGTTCGGCTACCAGTGGCTTCGGCTTACGGCGGAAGCGTTCCTTCGTACGCTCCACGATGGTGTACAGCGTCGGTACGAGCAGCAGCGTCAGCGGCGTCGAGGACACCAGCCCGCCGATCACCACGATCGCCAGCGACTGCGCGATGAAGCCGCCCGAGCCGGTGAAGCCCATCGCCATCGGCATCAGCGCGCAGATGGTCGCGATCGCGGTCATCAGGATCGGGTTGAGCCGCCGCCGGCCGCCCGCGATCACCGCCTCCCGGATCCCCATCCCCCGCGCCCGGTACTGGTTGATCAGGTCGATCAGCACGATCGCGTTGGTGACCACGATGCCGATCAGCATCAGCAACCCGACCATCCCCGGTACGCCGAGCGGGGTGTTGGTGAGCAGCAGCAGCCCGATCGCGCCGGTCGCCGCGAACGGGATCGACACCAGCAGGATCAGCGGCTGGATCAGGCTGCGGAAGGTCGCCACCATCACCATGAACACCAGCGCGATCGCGACCAGCATCGCCAGGATCAGATCGCCGAACGCCTCCTGCTGGTCCGCACTGGCCCCGCCGACGCTGTAGCTGGCGCCGGCGGGCAGCTCCAGCTTCTCCAGCTCCGCGTTGAGGGCGGCGGTGACCGCGCCCAGGTCGGCGGTGTCGGCGGCGGCGGAGACGGTGGCGCTGCGCTCGCCGTCGATCCGGGTGACCTGGGTCGGGCCCTCGGTTTCGGTCACCTCGGCGACGTCGGAGAGCTTCACCCCGCCCGGCAGGGTCAGCTTCTTGATGTCGTCGATCTGCTTCGGCTTCGTACCGCCGGAGAGCACGATCTCGGCGGTACGCCCGTCCATCACGATCTCGCCGACCGGCGCCCCGCGGAACGCCTGGGCCACGTACTGCCCGATCGCCGCCTCGGTGAGGCCGCGCGCGGCGGCCTTCTCCCGATCCACGTTGACCTCGATCCGGGGTGCGGCCGCCTCCAGGTTGGAGCTGACGTCCCGTACGTCGGCGATCCCGGCCATCGCGGCTTCCACCCGGGACGCGGCGTCTTCCAGGGTCGCGGTGTCGGGCGCCCGTACGATCACCTCGACCGCGTTGCCGCCCATCTCCTGCCGTCCACTCTGCCGGCCGACTGTGACGTCACCGACGCCTTCCAGCTCGGCGACATCCCTGCGCAGCGCGCGCTCCACCGCGGGGGTGTCGGCGCCGTCGGCGATAGTGACGGTGATGCTCGCCCGGTTGGTCGACGCGCCCATCCCGCCGAACATCGGATTTCCCGAGCCGATGTTCACCTGGTACGTCTCCACATCATCGTGACGGCCCAGCACGAACTCGATCTTGCGGGCCGCCTCGTCGGCGGTGTCCAGGTCGGTGCCGACCGGCAGCACCATGGTCACCTGCGTGGTGTCCTGCCCGGAGGAGTCCAGGAAGTTGGTCTTCAGCTGCGGCACCAGCATGACCGTGCCGGCGAACACCACCAGCCCGATCACGATCGTCACCAGCTTGAACCGGGTGGCGAACCGCAGGATCGGCACGTACGCGCGCTGCAGTGGACTGCGCAGCTCCCGCTTCTCGGCCCGCTCCCGGATCGCCGCCTGATCCTGGGCTTTGGGCGCCTTCAGGAACCAGTACGCCAGCACCGGGATCACCGTAAGCGAGACCAGCAGCGAGGCGAGCAGCGCGACGGTGACCGTGACCGCGAACGAGCTGAACAGCTGCCCGACCAGCCCGGAGACGAACGCAATCGGCAGGAACACCGCCACCGTGGTCAGCGTCGAGCTGGTCACCGCCCCGGCGACCTCCCGTACCCCGTCCAGCACGGCCTGGCGCTTCGGCTCCCCGTACCCGAGATGGCGTTTGATGTTTTCCAGTACGACGATCGAGTCGTCCACCACCCGGCCCACCGAGATGGTGAGCGCGCCGAGGGTGAGCATGTTCAGCGAGTAGTCGCCGACCCAGAGCGCGATCAGCGCGATCATCACCGACATCGGGATCGACACCGCGGTGACCAGGGTGGAACGCAGCGACAGCAGGAAGATCATGATCACGATCACCGCGAACAGCAGCCCCAGCAGCCCCTCTGTGGTCAGGTCTTCGATCGCCCGTTCCACCGCCGGGGCCTGGTCGAAGATGACGCTGATCTCGCTGTTGCCGCCCAGCCCGTCGGCCAGCTCCGGCAGCTTGTCCCGTACGGCGTGCGAGATCGCGACCGCGTTGCCGTCGCTGGTCATCGTGATCGACAGCCCCAGGCTGGGCTCGCCGTTGGTACGCGTGATCGAGCTGGCCTCTTCCGGCTGCAGCTTCACCGTCGCCACGTCGCCGAGCCGTACCGGCTTCGGCGCGGCGGCCGGCTGACCCGCCGCGGGCTGACCCGCACCCGGGCCGGTCGCGCCACCCGCCGCAGGGGTCAGGTAGAGGTCTTCCAGGTCTTGCACGGTGTCGAGGCGGTCGCCGACCTCGACGGTCAGGGTGCGCTCGTCGCGGGTCAGGCTGCCAGCGGGGATCTGCAGCCCGTTGGCCTGCAGCGCCTGCGTGATCGCGGTCGGGGCCAGCCCCGCCTTCGCCAGCTTGGCCGCGTCCGGGGTGATCACCACCTGCTCGTCGCGGGCCCCGGTGATCGCGACGTCCCGTACGTCGGTGATGCCGGCCAGCTCGGGCACCACCGTACGTTCCAGCTTGTCCAGCAGCACCCGCTGGTCGGAGCCGCCGGCGACCGCGAGCGCCATCACCGGGATGTCGTCGGTGCTGCCGGCGAGCACCCGCGGCTCGACCGTGGACGGCAGCTCGGACTCGATGCGGCTCACCGACTGCTCGATGTCGGCGACGATCTCGTCCAGCTCGGTGTCGAAGTCGAAGGCGACCTGCACCCGGGACATGCCCTCGCTGGAGGTGGAGGTGATCTCCTCGACGCCGTCCAGCCCCTGCAGGCTGTTCTCGACCGGCTCGGTGACCTGCTTCTCCACGATCGCCGGTGACGCGCCCGGGTACGGCGTCATCACCGTCACCATCGGGAAGCTGAGGGACGGGAACAGCTGCCGCTTCAGCTCGGGGACGGCATACAGCCCGACACCGCTCATGATCAGCGCCAGCATGATCACGACGCTGCGGTTGGCGAGACTGAGCCTGGCCAGTGCGGTCATTGCAGGACCC
>JBOGDG010000127.1:0-7829 GCA_050701655.1 Micromonosporaceae bacterium | reverse complement strand
GCACCGGCCAGCGCCGCCGCCAGCAGCGTCCGCCGGGTCACCGGACGCCGCGGCGCCCCGGTGGTCGGCGGCAAGCGCATCAGGGCACCTCGGCTCCGGTACGGCGGGCTTTCGGCCCGCTTGTGTAAGGCGGGTCTTAACTTTCCGGTCCGAGCCTTCCACGTACCGGTGATGAGTGACCACGATCACAGCGTTCATCCGCAGGAAACCCGGGAGAAACACGTCGACCCGGACGGAAGGAGCGTCTCGCATGAGCATGATCAACGCACGCCGTGTGATGGCTTGGACGGCGGTGGCCGCATCGCTGGTGCTGGTGGCCTCCGGGTGCGCGCGCGGCGCCGGGAGAGGCGAGGGTGCCGCCGAGTTCACCATCAAGTTCTCGCACGTGGTGACCCCCAACACCCCCAAAGGCCAGGCCGCCGAGAAGTTCAAGGAGCTGATCGAGAAGAGCAGCGACGGCCGGATCAAGGTGGAGATCTTCCCCAACTCCGAGCTGTACGGCGACAAGGACGAGCTGCAGGCGCTGCAGTCCAACAGCGTGCAGATGCTGGCTCCGTCCACCGCGAAGTTCACCACCATCGCGCCGGCGATCCAGGTGCTGGACCTGCCGTTCCTGTTCGACAGCGTGGAGGACATCGCCGAGGTGGTCTCCCCGGATTCGACTGTCGGCAAGGCGATCTACGAGAACCAGCAGCTCGCCGCGAAGCGGACGAAGGTGCTCGGGCTGTGGGACAACGGGCTGAAACAGCTCTCCTCGAACGAGCAGATGCGGGCGCCCGGGGATGTGAAGGGGCTCAGCTTCCGGATCCAGCCGTCTGACGTACTGAAGAGCCAGTTCAGCGCGTGGGGCGCCAGCTCCACCCCGATGGCGTTCTCGGAGGTCTACAGCGCGCTGCAGCAGGGCGTGGTGGACGGGGCGGAGAACCCGTACTCGAACATCGAGACCCAGAAGATGCACACGGTGCAGAAGCACATCACCGAGTCCAACCACGGCTACCTCGGCTACGTACTCGTGATCAACGACGACTTCTTCCAGAAGCTGCCCGAAGACCTGCGGAAAGCGGTGACGGCGGCGGCGGACGAGGCCAGCGAGTACAACCGGAAGATCGCGTTCGACGTCAACGAGTCGGCGAAGAAGGCGATCGAGGACGAGGGCTCGACGACGATCACCGCGCTCTCCGACACCGAGCGCAAGGCGTTCAAGGACGCCGTCGTACCAACGGTGTGGAACCAGTACGCCGACGTGATCGGCAAGGACGTGATCGACGAGCTGCTCAAGCGGCAGTAGGCATCTCGGCCGGGGGCGGCCACCGGCCGCCTCCGGGCCTTACCTCAGGAGGCTTCATGTCTGGCTTCGACCGGGTGCTGACACGTGTGGAGGACGGCCTGGCGGCCGGGTTCCTCGGACTGGCCGCGCTCGTCGCCATCGTCAGCGTCATTCTCCGCTTCGTCTTCGGTGTGTTCGTGTTCTGGTCGGAGGAAGCGATCATCTACTCCATCATCTGCTCAACCTTTCTCGGTGCGGTGATCACGCTGCGCCACAACGAGCACGTCAAGGTCGAGCTGGTGGCGCCGTTCGTCGGCCGGTTCGGCAAACGCGCGATGGCGATTCTCGGCGCCGCCGTCACCGTGATCTACCTCGCCGTGGTCGGCGGATTCGGGTGGCTGCTGCTGTTCGAACCGTTCTCCAGCCAGACGGTGACCCCGGCGCTGAAGCTGCCGCTGTGGGTGGTCGAACTCGCCGTCCCGATCGGTTTCACCCTGATGTGCCTACGGGCGCTGGAAATTCTCTACCGGGTGTCCCGGGGACGGAGCGCGTTCCCGGAGGCGGAGAAGTCCCTATTGGAGCACGAGGCCGAGGTGGCCGGCCTGAAAGCGCCTGGAGAGCAGGGGGCGGACGCCGCTGGGCTGACGTTCAGGAGGGCCAGTGATGACTGAGGCGTCGGTTGTGCTGTTCCTGCTGCTGTTCGCGCTGTTGCTGTCCTCCACGTCGATCGCGGCCGCGCTCGGGCTCACCTCATTCGTCTACTTCTACTACTTCACCACCATCCCGCTCACCCAGGTGCCGGAGCGGCTGTTCAATTCGCTCAACGCGTTTCCGTTGATGGCGATCCCGTTCTTCGTACTCGCGGCGAACATCATGAGCCGCGGCGGGATCAGTAGACGGCTGACCGCGGCCGGCAATGCGCTGGTGGGGCATTTCCACGGTGGGTTGGCGATGACCGCGGTGATCGCGTGCGTGTTCTTCGCGGCCATCTCCGGATCGAGCCCGGCCACGGTGATCGCGGTCGGTACGCTGCTGATCCCCGCGATGATCGCCAGCGGGTACGGCAAGCGATTCTCCACCGGCCTGATCGCCACATCCGGCTCGCTGGGGATCCTGATCCCGCCCTCGATCCCGCTCATCGTGTACGGCATCACCACCGAGCAGTCGATCGGTGACCTGTTCATCGCGGGAATCCTGCCCGGGCTGGTGGCGGGGGTGATGCTGCTGCTCACCGTGGTCGTGATCTCGCGCCGGCGCAAGCTCGGCGGCGAACAGGCGATCGTGATGACCCGGGCGGAGAAGCTCCGCGCGCTGCGGGACGCCGCGCTCAGCCTGATGCTCCCGGCGCTGGTGCTGGGCGGGATCTACGGGGGGATCTTCACACCCACCGAAGCCGCCGCGATGGCGGTCTTCTACGCCCTGATCATCGCGATGGGGGTCTACCGGGAGATCGGCTTCAAGGACCTCGGCGCGATTCTGGTGACCTCGGTACGGACCTCGTCGATGATCATGTTCATCATCGCCAACGGGATCCTGTTCTCGTTCGTGCTGACCTCCGAGCGGATTCCCGGCGAGATCACCAACGCGCTGCTCGGCGCCGATCTCGACAAGTGGGTCTTCCTGCTGCTGGTGAACCTGCTGTTGCTGGTCATCGGCTGCTTCATGGAGACCTCCAGCGCCATCATCATCCTGGCGCCGATGATCCTTCCGATCGGCCTGGAGCTGGGCGTACATCCGATCCACCTCGGCATCATCATGGTGATGAATCTGGAGATCGGCATGATCACGCCGCCGTTGGGGTTGAACCTGTTCGTCGCCAGTGGGCTGTCGAAGATGAGCGTGCTGGAGGTGGCCCGGTCGGCGTTGCCCACCGCCGCGGTGCTGCTCGCGGCGCTGTTCCTGGTGACGTACCTGCCGCAGATCGCGCTGGCATTTCTCGGCGGCGGCTAAACACGCATCAAGCAATGCGCACGCGGGTGTTATGGCGAATTGTTATGCCGGCCTGAGAGGAAATCCGTAATAGGTTCGGCATCACCATTGCGGCCAATGCCTGGGGAGGCTCCATGAGGCTGAGAAGAAACCGCGTGTTAGCGGTGCTGGCAGGTGTCTTCGTCATCGGAGTGACCGCGCTCGGGGGCGCGGCCACGGTGCATGCCGATCCGACACCCGGTAACGATCCGTCCACCTCGATCGTCGGCGGTGGGCCCGCCACGCAGACGTACTCGTTCATGGTCTCGTTGCAGCCCAACGGCCGGCACGGCTGCGGGGGTTCGCTGATCGCCAGCCAGTGGGTGGTAACCGCCGCCCACTGCGTGAGCCCCGGCAGCTCCGGCTGGCAGGTACGGATCGGCTCCACCAGCTGGAGCAGCGGCGGCACCCTCGCCACCGTCTCCCAGGCCACCCGGCACCCCAGCTACGGCAGCTCCTCGGTCGGGTACGACATCGCCCTGCTCAAGCTCAGCTCGCCGGTGTCGCAGGCGCCGGTCCCGCTCGGGCAGACCAACTACAACGGTGGCGCGCGGCTGCTCGGCTGGGGTCAGACCTGCCCCACGTACGGGTGTTCCAGTACGCCGCCGACGATGCTGCAGCAGCTCGACGTACAGGCCGCGCCGGACAGCACCTGCTCCAACCAGCAGAACAGCGGATTCGCCCCGGCGACCGAGATCTGCATCGTCCCGTCCAGCGGCACCAGCGCCTGCTGGGGGGACTCGGGCGGCCCCGCGATCGTGTCCAGCGGGTCGGGCTGGCTGCTGATCGGCGCCACCAGCCGCGGGCTACGCAGCACCAACAGGTGCACCGACTCGCCGAACGTCTACACCGACGTACCGGCGTTCCTGAACTGGATCAACCAGGTGACCGGCGGCATCGGCCCCGGCCCGAGCCCGACGCCGACCTCGGCGCCACCGCCGGGCGGCTGTGCCGGTACGGCGTACCAGGGCTCGCTCTCCGGCACCGGCAGCAGCCAGTACCAGCCGAACGGCAGCTACTACCAGTCGACCAGCTCCGGTACCCACGCCGCCTGCCTGGACGGGCCGTCCGGTGTCGACTTCGACCTCTACCTGCAGAAGTGGAACGGCAGCTCCTGGAGCACGGTGGCCCGTGCCGAGTCGTCCAGCGCCGACGAGGAGCTGAGCTACAACGGCACCGCCGGTTACTACCGCTACCGGGTGTACGCCTACAGCGGCTCCGGCAGCTACACCCTCGCCCTCAGCAGGCCGTAGTCCGTGGGGCGCAGACCACCGTGGTGGTCTGCGCCCCCATGCCGGTGTCGGCCGTGACGACGAGGGAAACCCCTGTTTGCCAGGCGGTTCCCGCCGGTCCCGCTGATGCATAGCGTGGCTTCATGGAGCTTGAGCTGCGCCATCTGCGGGTGGTGTGCGCGATCGCCGACACCGGGAGCGTGACCAAGGCGGCCGCCGCGCTCGGCGTCTCCCAACCGGCATTGACCACCCAGCTGCGGCGCATCGAGCGTGCCGTCGGTGGTGAGCTGTTCCTGCGGGGCCGGGCGGGTGCGGAGCCGACGGCGTTGGGGGAGTTCGTACTGGCCCGGGCGCGGGCGCTGCTACCCGCCGTCGACGAGCTGAGCCGCTCCGCGCGGCGGGAGGCGAGCGCGGGCCAGGACATCGAGCGGGTACGGATCGTCGCGGTGCCCGGCCCGGTGATGGCCGGACTGCTGCCACGGCTACGCGCGATGGTGCCCGACGCCGAGATCACCGCCGAGACCGGCCACTCCGCGGTACGCCTCACCGAGCTGGTCGCCACCGGGTGCGCCGACTGCGCGCTGATCGGCGAACCACCCGGGTACGAGCAGCCGCCGGCGGTCTCAGTGGAGTGCCACGAGGTGGTCACCGAGCCGGTGTTCGCCGCACTGCCGGCGACGCATCCGCTGGCCGTACCGGAGGAGGTGGAGCTGGCGGCGCTCGCGGCCGAGCCGTGGGCACTGCCGCCACTGGCCGACGACCGGTTGTGGGAGGCGCTGCAGGCGGTGACCGGACAGGTCGGGCCGGTGCCGCAGGTGGTCTACCAGGCCGACGGGGGAGCCTTGATCGATCTGGTACGCACCGGCCAGGCGATCACCCTTGTGCAGCCCACCATCGCAGAGCACCCGGGGGTGGTGATCCGGCCGATCGCCGGCGCGCCGGTGCGGTGGCGTCACAAGATCCTCTGGCACCGGCATAGCCCCCTGGCCGCGCTCGGCGATTCGCTGCTGCGGTTCGCGATCGCGGCGTACGCCGACGCGGCCGAACGCAGTCCGGCGTACCGGGCCTGGCGGGCGCGGCACCCCGTGGAGCGTCACGTGGTCGTGTCGTCGTCCCCGACCGGGTAGCCGTCGAGCACTGTGTCGTCGCTGGCGACGGCGGGCAGGTAGGTGCCGAACCACTCCGCCGCCTGCTCCGCCACCTCGTCCAGCGCGCCCGGCTCCTCGAACAGATGGGTGGCTCCCGGTACCACGTGCACCCGGCACACCGCCCGGATCGCCGTCGCCGCCGTCCGGTTGAGCGTCAGCACATGCGTGTCGGCGCCGCCGACGATCAGCAGCGTCGGTGCGGTCACGGTGCCCAGCACTCCGGCGGCGAGATCGGGCCGGCCGCCCCGGCTCACCACCGCGCGTACCACCTCGGGGCGGTTGGCGGCGGCGATCAGCGCGGCGGCGGCACCCGTACTGGCGCCGAACAGCCCCATCGGAAGCCGCTCGGTGTCCCAGCGCCGGCCGAGAGTGTCGATCATGGCGACCAGCCGTTCCGCGAGCAGGCCGATGTCGAACCGCAGCTGCCCGGTCAGCCGGTCGGCGTCCTCTTCCTCCGGCGAGAGCAGGTCTGCCAGCAGCGTGCCGAACCGGCGCGACTGCAGCCGCTCGGCGACCATCCGGTTGCGCGGACTGCGGCGCGAACTGCCGCTGCCGTGTGCGAACACCACGATCCCGTACGGCGACTCCGGTAGTTGCAGATCCCCGGCGACGGTCGCCTCGCCCACCGGGATCGAGAGCTCGACGGTCATCGTGCCCACCCCCTTCGGTAGCTCTACCCCCTGTGCCGTGGTCTAACCGCGGCACCCTGCGTGATTCCGGCGGCGGGGCGGGTGGAAGTGTTGTTGTCTGGTGGCCGGGTAGATGACCGCCAGATGAGGGGTTCGCGATGACGGTTGGTACTTCGGAGGCGACCACCAGCTTCGAGGAGCTCGGGCTGCGTACCGAGCTGCTGCAGGCGCTGTCCAGCCTGGGGTACGAGGAGCCGACCCCGATCCAGGGCGAGGCGATCCCCCCGCTGCTGGCCGGCCACGACCTGCTCGGCCAGGCCGCCACCGGCACCGGCAAGACAGCGGCGTTCGCGCTGCCGGTGCTGCAGCGGATGCCGGCCGGCGAGCGAGACGCGGAGCCGGTGGCGCTGGTGCTGGTGCCCACCCGGGAGCTGGCGATCCAGGTCTCCCAGGCCTTCCACCGGTACGGCCGCGACCTGGGCGCCCGGGTGCTCCCGGTGTACGGCGGGCAGCCGATCGGCCGGCAGTTGCAGGGCCTGAAGCGGGGCGTCGACGTGGTGGTGGCCACCCCGGGGCGGGCGCTGGACCACCTCAGCCGCGGCACGCTGCGGCTGGACGGGCTGCGTACGGTGGTGCTCGACGAGGCCGACGAGATGCTCGACATGGGCTTCGCCGAGGATATCGACGCGATCCTGGAAGCCACCCCTGCCGAGCGGCAGACCGTGCTGTTCTCCGCTACCATGCCGGCCCGGATCGACGGCATCGCCCGGCGGCACCTGCGGGAGCCGGTGCGGATCCAGATGGGGCGCGAGAAGCCCCCCGAGGGCGAGGCGCCACGGGTACGGCAGAGCGCGTACGTCATCGCCCGGGCCCACAAGCCGGCCGCGCTCGGGCGGGTGCTCGACGTGGAGTCCCCCGCGGCGGCGATCGTGTTCTGCCGTACCAGGGAACAGGTCGACGAGCTGGCCGAGACGCTGAACGGGCGCGGCTACCGTGCCGAGGCACTGCACGGCGGGATGAGCCAGGAGCAGCGGGACCGGGTGATGAGCCGGCTGCGCGGCGAGACCGCGGATCTGCTGGTCGCCACCGATGTCGCCGCGCGGGGGCTCGACATCGAACACCTCACCCACGTCGTCAACTACAACGTGCCGTCGGCTCCCGAGTCGTACGTGCACCGGATCGGCCGGGTGGGGCGGGCCGGCCGGGAGGGTGTCGCGATCACGCTGGCGGAGCCCCGCGAGCACCGGATGCTGAAGGCGATCGAGCGGGTCACCAAGCAGCGGATCACCGTGGAGAAGGTGCCCACCGTCGCCGACCTGCGGGCCCGGCGGCTGGAGCTGATCCGCGCCGCGCTGCAGGAGACGCTGATCGAGGGTGACGCGGAGCAGTTCCGGATCGTGGTGGAGACGCTCACCGACGAGTACGACCTGATGGAGGTCGCGCTGGCGGCGGTGAAGCGGGCGCACGAGGCGCAGGGCGCGCCGACCGAGGAGGAGATCCCGGAGATCTCCGAGAAGCCGGCCCGCGCCGTTCGCGGGGACACCTCGGGCCGCGACGCCGGCGGACGGGGACCGCGGCGGCAGGC
>JBOGDG010000126.1:0-7838 GCA_050701655.1 Micromonosporaceae bacterium | reverse complement strand
CGCCACGGCCGGAGCGGCTGGCGCCGGCTGCGGCGCCTGCGGCTAACCGCCGATCGGCGCGGCCCAGTTGGGGCGCCGGATCAGACAGAACGGGTGGCCGGCGGGATCGGCGTACACGTCGGTGTCGGCTGACAGCAGGCGCGCGCCGAGCGCCAGCACTTTCGGGCGAGCGGCGGCGAGGTCGTCCACCATCACCTCCATGTGGTACTGCTGCGGGTGGTCCGGGTCCGGCCAGCGGGGCGGTCGGTGGTCCGGCGCGAGCTGGAACGCGATCCCCGAGGTGATGTCGTTCTTCGCGATCACCACCCAGTCCTGACTGGTGTACGTCACCGGTAGCCCCAGCAGCTCCGCGTAGAAGGCCGCGAGACCGGCGGGGTCGGGGCAGTCGATCACCACGTGGTGCAGGCGTCCGATCATCGCCACAGTCTGCACCCGCGCGAGGCGGCGCGCGGGCCGGTCGGTCCGCGTACAGCCGTTCGGCGCAGGGACCGCGGGCTGTGGAGTCAGCCGGTGCCCTCGGCGAGCTCGAGGAACTTGCGCTTGCTCTCCAGCGCCTGCTCGGCGTCCTTCACCCGGCGGGTGTCACCCGCCTCACGCGCCCGCTGCAGCCGCTGCTCGGCCTCCGCCACCTGGTTACGCATCTGCTCCAGCAGCGGGCTCTCCGCCGGAGCGGTACGCCGCCATGCGGAGTCCATCGCCTGGCGTACCTTCTCCTCGACCGCGCGCAGCCGGCGGTCCAGGGTCTGCTGCGACTCGCGCGGCACCCGTCCGGTGTCGTGCCACCGGCCCTGGATCTCGCGGAGCCGCTGCTGCGCGGCCTGCGGGTCGGTGTCGACGTCGAGCGCCTCCGCCTGGGCCAGCAGCGTGCGCTTGGTCTCCAGGTGGTCCTTCAGCTCGGTGTCGCGGGCGGAGAACACCTCGCTGCGGTGGCTGAAGAACGCGTCCTGGGCGGCCCGGAAGCGTTCCCAGAGCTTCTGCTCGGTGTCGCGGGCCGTACGACCGGCCGACTTCCACTCCGCCATCAGCTGCTTCATCCGGGTGGCCGCCGGCCCCCAGTCGATGGAGGCCGCGAGCTGCTCCGCCTCGGTGACCAGCGCCTCCTTCTGGGTCTGGATCTCCTTGCGCTGGGCGTCCAGGCTGGCGAAGTGGCTGCCGCGGCGGCGGGAGAACGCGTCACGGGCGGCGGCGTACCGGCGCCACAGCTCGGTGTCGAGCTTGCGGTCGCCGATCCGGATCGTCTTCCACTCCTCGAGGATCTCGCGCATCCGGTCACCCGTGGCCTTCCACTGGGTGGACTCCGCGGCGAGCTGCTCGGCCTCGGCGGCGAGCTCCTCCTTGCGGGCGACCGCCGCCGCCTTCGCCGCGGCCTTCTCGACCTTCGCCGCCTCGTTGCGCTGCTCCGCGTCGGTGATCAACGCGTCGATCCGGGTGGTGAGGGTGTCGAAGTCACCGACGGCGTGCACGGTCTCCAACGAGCCGCGCAGCCGGCGCAGGCTCTTCAGGGAGTGCTGCGGGTCGGCGGCACCGCTGGCCATCCGGGTCCGCAGCAGGTCGACCTCGGTCACCAGATCCGCGAAGCGGCGGGCGAAGTGGAGCAACCCCTCCTCAGGGGTGCCCGCCTGCCACGAGCCGACCTCGCGTTCCCCGGCCGCGGTCTTCACGTACACGGTGCCGTCCGCGTCGATGCGACCGAAGGTCGTCCATTCGCGGGCGTCAGTGCTCATCGGATCCATCCTCGCGTTCTGCGGTCGGCTCCCGGGACAGGCGCCGGCGACGTGTCACCACGCTCATGTGCCCTCGCTTCGCTCGGGCGCATTCGCGCACGCTGCTGAGCCATCGGTTCGCTCGCTGCGCTCGCTCACATGGCATTCTCACAGGTCCACCCCGGTGCGCGTCGAGCGGCTGCCGCCGAACCGTGACCTTAGAACGTTTTGCGCCTCCTGTCTGTGTCAATCCCGCTCCGGCGTGAGGATCATGCTCCCCGCTACGGTGGGAGCGTGTCTGAGACAGGTCCGGTGGCGGTGGCGTTCTGCCCGCAGCCGCCGCTGCTGGTGCCGGAGATCGCCGGTGGGGCGGCCGCCGAGCTGGACGGCCTGCGGGCCGCGTGTGACGAGGCGATCCGCCGGATGTACGCCGCCGGAGCGGCGTACGTGGTGGTGCTCGCGGGGGACAGCGAAGCCCGGCGGTACCCGGCGAGCAGCTTCGGTGACTTCGGCAGGTATGGGGCGCCCGGGGTCCGGGTCGGGTTCGGCCGGTTCAACTGTGCCGGCGCGTCCCAGCTACCGCTGGGGCTGCTGGTCGGGTCGTGGTTGCTGCGACGCGCGGGTCAGCCGGCGGGCGTGGCCGGGAAACCGCTCCGGATCGGGCAGACGATCACCACCGCGGCTCCGCCCCAGGAGTGTGCCGACCTCGGCGCCCTGCTCGCCGACACGGAGAGCCCGCTCGGGCTGCTGGTGATGGGGGACGGGTCGGCACGGCGTACCGAGAAGGCTCCGGGCTATCTGGACCCCCGTGCGGCGGCCTACGACGCGGCGGTGGCCGGCGCGCTGGGTAAGGGCGACCGGGACGCCCTCGCAGAGCTGGACTCGGCGCTCGCCGCCGAGCTGATGGTGGCGGGGCGGGCGCCCTGGCAGGTGCTCGCCGGTGCGGCGGCCGGACGGAACTGGCAGGGCGAGCTGCTCTACCACGACGCCCCGTACGGCGTGGGCTACCTTGTCGCGTCCTGGATGCTGGTGCCGTGACGCGGGTGATCGCGGTGGTGGGGCCGACCGCGAGTGGGAAGTCGGCGCTCGGGGTGACGCTGGCGCGGGCGCTGGGCGGCGAAGTGATCAACGCCGACTCGATGCAGCTCTACGCCGGCATGGACATCGGCACCGCGAAGCTCACGGATGCCGAGCGCGAGGGCGTACCGCATCATCTGCTCGACATCTGGCCGGTGACCCGGGAGGCGAGCGTCGCGGAGTACCAGGAGCTGGCCCGCGCCGCCGTGGACCGGCTGCGTGCCGCCTCCCGCCCGCCGTTGCTGGTCGGCGGCTCCGGGTTGTACGTACGCTCCGTGCTGGACAAGTTCGAATTCCCCGGCACCGACCCCGAGCTGCGGTCCCGGTTGGAGGCGGAGCTGGCCACAGTGGGCGCCCCAGCGTTGCACCGCCGGCTCGCCACGCTCGATCCGGTCGCAGCCGAGCGGATCCTGCCCAGCAACGGCCGCCGGATCGTACGGGCGTTGGAGGTGGTGGAGCTGACCGGCGGGTTCGCCGCGGCGCTGCCGGAGCCGGAGCCGGCGTACCCGGCGGTGCAGCTCGGGCTGGACCTGGACACCGCGCTGCTGGACGAGCGGATCGCGCAGCGGGTGGACCGGATGTGGGCGACCGGCTTGGTGGACGAGGTACGCCGGCTGGAGGCCGTTGGGCTGCGTGAGGGGCGTACCGCGAGCCGGGCGCTGGGCTACCAGCAGGTGCTGCGGTTCCTCGCCGGCGAGTGCACCGAGGACGAGGCTCGGGCGGCCACGGTGCGGGCCACCCGCCGGTTCGTACGCCGGCAGCGCTCCTGGTTCCGGCGCGACCCCCGGATCGTGTGGCTGGACGCGCTGCGGCCCGATCTGGTGGACGCGGCCCTGCAGGTCGTGCGGACGGCGTGAGCGCGAGGGCGGGCGGCCTGCGCGGGACTGGCCGGCGGCCTGAGCGGGACTGGCGGGCGGCGTGAGCGGGACGTACGTACCATCGACGGGTGCGGTTCAGTAAAGGTCACGGCACCGGCAACGACTTTGTCCTGCTGCCCGACCCCGACGGTGCCCTGGCGCTGACGGCCGGGCTGGTACGCGCGCTGTGTGACCGGCGTACCGGGATCGGCGGCGACGGCGTACTGCGTGTGGTACGCGCCGCCAAGCACCCCGAGGGCGCCGCGATGGCGGGCGAGGCCGAGTGGTTCATGGACTACTGGAACGCCGACGGCTCGCTCGCCGAGATGTGCGGCAACGGCAGCCGGGTGTTCGCGCGGTACCTGGTCTCGCACGGGCTCGCCGCACCCGGCGCGTGGTCGCTGGCGACCCGGGCCGGCGTCAAGGCGCTGCGGGTCGCCGAGGCGGGTGACGTGACCGTCGACATGGGGCCGCCCCGGTTCCTCAGGGACTCGTTCGCGGTGGTGGCCGGGCAGCGGTTCGCCGGGGTCGGGGTGTCGATGGGCAACCCGCACCTGGTCTGCGGCATCGGAGCCGCCGAGCTGGACGCCGCCGACCTCGGTACGCCGCCCGAGTTCGACCCCGGGGTGTTCCCGGACGGCGTGAACGTCGAGCTGGTCACCCCGGTCGGCAGGGGACACGTACGGATGCGGGTGCACGAGCGGGGCTCGGGGGAGACCGCCTCGTGCGGCACCGGAGCGTGCGCGGTCGCCGCGGTCGAGCTGCGCGACGCCGGTGTGGATGCCGGCACGGTCGTGGTCGACGTCCCGGGCGGCCGGCTCACGGTCACCCTCGACGGCCGTACCAGCTGGCTCGCCGGCCCGGCCGTGATCGCCGCCGAAGGCAACCTCACCGCCTAGCACCGCAAGGCCGCCGCGCGGCCGCGGGGTCAGCTGGAGTCGCGGGTGATCAGCTCGGTGGGGAGGATCACCGGGCTGGTGGGCGGGTCGGCGGTGAAGCTGCGGAGCAGCAGCCGGACCATCTCGCGGCCCAGGCGTTCGACCGGTTGGCGGATCGTGGTCAGCGGCGGGTCGGCGTACCGGCTGGAGTCGATGTCGTCGAAGCCGACCACCGCGACGTCCTCCGGGACCCGGCGGCCGGCCAGGTGCAGCGCCCGCAGCGCGCCCAGCGCCATCGGGTCGGAGGCGACGAACACCCCGTCCAGCTGCGGGTCGTCCTCCAGCAGCTGCCGCATCGTCCGTTCCCCGGACTCCCGGGTGAAGTCGCCCACCGCCACCAGGGAACGCCGGTCGCTGTCGGCGAGCGCGGCCCGGTAGCCGGCCAGCCGGTCGATGCCGGCGTTCATGTCCTGGGGTCCGGCGATCGTCGCGATCCGCCGCCGGCCCCGCTCCAGCAGGTGCCGTACGGCGACCTGCGCCCCACCGGCGTTGTCGGTGTCGGTGTACGGCAGCTCCGTGCTCGCCAGCGGCCGGCCGCCGCACACCACCGGCAACCCGGTACGGGCCAGCGTGCCGGGGAGCGGGTCGGCGCCGTGCAGCGAGATCAGCATCGCGCCGTCGACGTGGCCACCGGCGACGTACCGCTCGATCTGGCTGTGGTCGGCGTTCGCCTCGGTCATCATCAGCACCAGCTGCCGGCCGGCGGCGTGCAACTCCTGGCTGACGCCGCGGATCACCCCGGCGAAGAACGGGTCGTCGGAGAAGATCCGGGTGGGCGGCTCCGAGATGATCAACGCGACCGAGTCGGTGCGCTGGGTGACCAGGCTGCGCGCGGCCGGGTTCGGTACGTACCCCAGCTCCGTCACCGCCCGGTTCACCACGTCGCGTACCGACTCGGAGACGTTCGGGTTGCCGTTGACCACCCGCGAGACCGTCGCCCGGGACACGCCGGCGCGCAGCGCCACCGCCTCGAGGGTGGGTCGCCTCCGGGCCGCTCCGGTGGTCACAGCTGGGTCTCCTCGCGGTAGGGCGTCGCTGGCAGGCCACCACGTGCGATGACCTCCCCGTACCAGCCTGCACTGTCTTTCGGTACGCGGCGTTGGGAGGGGTAGTCGACGTACACCAGACCGAACCGTTTGGCGTACCCCCAGGCCCACTCGAAATTGTCCAGCAGCGACCACACCAGGTATCCGCGCAGGTCGACACCGCGGCGCAGGGCGGCGTGCGCGGCGCGCAGATGCCCGTCCAGATAGCCGATCCGGTCGGGGTCGGCGACCCGGCCGTCGGTCAGCGTGTCGTCGAAGGCGGCGCCGTTCTCGGTGACCCACAGCGGTACGCCAGGGTAGTCGGCCGCGATCCGCTCCAGGATCTCCGTCAGCCCCTCGGGCTGGATCGACCACCCCATGTTGGTACGCGGCCCGTCCGGCTGCAGGAACCGCATCCCTTCACTCCCGGGGTACGCGGGACTGGCCGGAGTGTCGGCGTTGCCCCGCCCGAGCACGATCGGCTGGTAGTAGTTGATCCCAAGCGCGTCGATGGGCTGCGCGATCGTCGCCAGGTCACCGTCCCGGATGAAGCCCAGATCGGTGAACCGGGCCGCCACCGCCAGCACGTCGTCGGGATACCGGCCGCGCAGCACCGGATCCAGGAACAGCCGGTTGTGCAGCCCGTCGATGTGGCGTACGGCCTCCGGGTCGCCGGAGACCGGGGCGGGGTTGAGCACCAGCGACACCTCCTCGGCGCCGGCGGCACGTAGCGCCTGGGTCGCGAGGCCGTGGCCCAGCAGCAGGTGGTGGGCGGCGGTGAAGGCGGCCGCGGGGTCGCGCCGGCCCGGAGCGTGGATGCCGGCGGCGTACCCGAGGAAGGCCGAGCACCATGGTTCGTTGAGGGTGGTCCAGCTCCGTACCCGGTCGCCGAGCCGGTCGTGCACCAGCGCGGCGTAGGCGGCGAACCGTTCGGCGGTCTTCCGGCTGGTCCAGCCGCCGGCGGCTTCCAGGGTCTGCGGCAGATCCCAGTGGTAGAGGGTCGCCATGGGGGTGATGCCGCGGGCGCACAGCGCGTCGACCAGCCGGTCGTAGAAGTCCAGCCCGGACGGGTTGGCCGCGCCGCTGCCGGACGGCTGCACCCGGGGCCACGCGACCGAGAACCGGTACGCCCGCAGCCCCAGCTCCGCCATCAGCGCCACGTCGTCGGCGTACCGGTGGTAGTGCTCGCACGCCACGTCGCCGGTGTCGCCGCCGTCGATGGTGCCGGGGGTGTGGCTGAACGTGTCCCAGATCGACGGTGCCCGCCCGTCGGCGTGTACCGCCCCTTCGATCTGGTAGGCGGCCGTCGCCGCACCCCAGAGGAAGTCCGGTGGAAATTCCAGCACCTCGCTGGCCTGGCGCTGCGCGGACGCCGTCATCCCTTTACCGCCCCGTGCATGATTCCTCCCACGATGTATTTGCCGAGCAGAACGAAAACCAGCACCAGCGGTACGGTGCCGAGCACCGTGCCGGTGAGCACCACGGTGTAGTCCGGGATCAGGCCGCTGGCCAGCGAGGAGATCGCCACCTGCACCGTCGGGTTGTCCGGGGTGAGTACGACCAGCGGCCAGAAGAAGTCGTTCCAGGCGGTCATGAAGGTGAGCATCCCCAGTACCGCGGCGGCGGGCCGGGCGGCCGGCAGCGCGACGTGCCAGAACAGCCGCAGCGTGCCGCAGCCGTCGACCCGGCCGGCTTCCAGCAGCTCGGTGGGGAGCGCCTCGCGCAGGTACTGGGTCATGAAGAACACCCCGAACGCGCTGACCAGCGAGGGCACGATCACCGCCGTCAGGGTGTCGGTCCAGCCCAGCTTCACCATCAGCAGGTAGAGCGGGATGATCCCGAGCTGGGTGGGCACCATCATGGTCGCGATCACCGAGAGCAGCAGCAGGTTGCGGCCGGCGAACCGCAGCTTGGCGAACGCGAACCCGGCGAGCGTGGAGAGCAGCACCACCGCGGCGGTGATGGTGCCGGCGACAACGAACGAGTTGGCCAGCGCCAGCCCGAAGTACGAGAGCTGGAAGACCTGCTCCGCGTTGGCGCCGAAGTTCGGCCCCGGCAGCAGCACCGGCGGGACCGCGGAGTACGCCCGGTTGTCGTGGCTGGCCACCACGCCGGTCCAGTACAGCGGGAACGCCGAGAAGAACACCACGCCGGCCAGCGTCAGGTACGTCAGCCGCCCCGGCCGCCGGTGGCCCAGCCCCAGCCGGCGCGCGGCGAGGCCCGTCCGCTGAGCGCCGA
>JBOGDG010000125.1:0-7844 GCA_050701655.1 Micromonosporaceae bacterium | reverse complement strand
TAACCAGCCAACACCTGTCCCGGCTCCGCTGCGCTCCGCCGGGAGCTGCCGCCTGCCCAGCCACCATTCATTTTCGAGCTAGCATGTGGGAGAGATGACCGAGGAGCCCGAAGCCAAGCCACCGCGTCGCAAAACCCGGCGGGACAAGATCCGCGAGGAGATCGAGGCGAACCGGCGCGGCGACTACACCGTGCCGACCTGGGTGCTGTTCCTCGCCCTGATAGCCCTCGCCGGCGGCCTGGTCCTGCTCGTAGTCCTCGCCCAGTGAAGGCGTGCTGGATCAGGCCGGCGAACGGAGCCGCTCCATCGGTTGCCCCGTGATGTCGGCGATCAGATCGAAGTCCTTGTCGTTGTGCAGGACCGTCAGTCCGGCCAGTTCGGCGGTGGCGGAGATCATGAGATCCGGCACCGATGGCGCCCGATGCTGACCTCTGTCGGCGAGTCGTAACAGCACCTCGACGGTACGGCCCTCGATCGCGGGCGTGGCGTACTCGACCGGCATCGAGCTGATCGGCGGGTGTCGCAGACCGGAGCGCAGCGTCGCCGCAGAGCGAGCCGAATAGCCGACCTCAAGAAGCGTTACGGTCGCGATGCGTACGAGTCCTCGTTCGATCCGTCTGGCCCAGTCCTCGGCGTCGGGACTCGACTCGAGACGGACGAGCGCTGACTTGTCGATCAGCCAGTACGTGTTGTCCACCACGAAGCGTCACTTCCAGGCTTGGCTCATGACGTCCGGGTCGTCGAGATCACCGAAGTCGCTCGCGAATTGGCGGAGGTGGTCGACGGTGACTGACCCAACTGACCGGCGTGCACCTTGACTCAACTGCCGGCGGATGTACTCGCTGCGGGAGAGCCCCATCAGCTTTGCGTTTGCGTCCAGCGCCGCCAGCACGTCGTCCGGCACATCGCGAATCAAAACATCGGACATCGCGACACCTCCTAGATATCACACGATATCACGCGGCTGAGCCGTTCCTGCAAGAAGCGTTGCTCGGCGGTGTTGTCGGTGCGCTCCAGCGCCGCTTCGTACGCCTTCGCCGCTGCGGGGTTGCGTCCCAGGCGGCGGAGCAGGTCGGCGCGGATGGCGTGGAACAGGTGGTAGCGCTCCAGCTGCAGCTCGTCGACCAGCGGTAACGCGGCTTCGGGTCCCTCCAGCTCGGCGACGGCGACCGCCCGGTGCAGCGCGACCACGGGGCTGGGGGAGTGGACGAGCAGCTGGTCGTACAGCTGGAGGATCTGGCGCCAGTCGGTGTCGGCGGCGGACGCGGCGTCGCTGTGCACTGCGTTGATCGCCGCCTGGAGCTGGTACGGCTCCGGCTGGTTGCGCCGCAGGCAGCGGCGTACCAGGTCCTGGCCCTCGGTGATCAGGGCGCGGTCCCAGGCGGCGCGGTCCTGGTCGGCCAGCAGCACCAGCTCACCGTCCGCGCCGGTACGAGCGGCCCGGCGGGACTCGATGAGCAGCATGAGCGCCAGCAGCCCGACCGCTTCCGGCTCGTCGGGCATCAACTCCACCAGCAGCCGCCCGAGCCGGATCGCCTCCCGGCACAGGTCTTCGCGCACCAGCGCCTCGCCCGAGCTGGCGGTGTACCCCTCGTTGAAGATCAGGTAGACCACCGCAAGCACCGCCTTGAGCCGCTCCGGGAGATCCGCCTGGTACGGCACCCGGTACGGGATCCCCGCGTCGCGGATCTTGCCTTTCGCGCGTACCAGCCGCTGGGCCATGGTGGCTTCGGGGACCAGGAACGCGCGGGCGATCTCGGGGGTGGACAGACCGCCGAGCAGCCGTAACGTGAGCGCGACCCGGGTGACCGGGGCGAGCGCGGGGTGGCAGCAGGTGAAGATCAGGCGCAGTCGGTCGTCGGGCACGGCGCCCTGGTCCACCGGCTCGTCCGGGGTCTGCAGCAGCGCCGCCTGGGCGTGCTTGTGGTGGCGCGACGCCTCCCGGCGGAGCCGGTCGATCGCCCGGTTGCGCGCGGTGGTGATGATCCAGCCGGCCGGGCTGGGCGGCAGACCGGCCGACGGCCAGCGCCGTACCGCCGTGGTGAACGCGTCCTGCACCGCCTCCTCGGCGACGTCGATGTCACCGAAGACCCGGACCAGTACGGCGACCGCGCGGCCGTACTCGGCGCGGAACACCTGCCCGATCTCCGTGGCGGACTGCGGCTGCGGCATCAGGGCTCGGCGTAGAAGTCCTCGCCGCGGAACGGCCGCACCTCGACCGGGAGCGTGCTCGCCGCGGCGTACCTACGGCCCCACTCCAGCGCCGCGTCCAGGTCGGGCGCCCGGATGATGGTGAAGCCGCCGAACACCTCTTTCCCCTCGGTGTACGGGCCGTCGGTGACCAGCACGTCGCCGTCCTTGGGCCGCAGCACGGTGGCGGTGCTCGGCGGATGCAGCCCGCCCGAGAAGACCCACGCCCCGGCCTGCTGCATCTCCTTCTCCAGCGCACCCAGCCTCGCCATGACCGGATCCAGGATCTCCGGCGGGGGCGGGTCGCCCGGCGGCTGGTACAGGCTCAACAGATACTGCTTCATCGCGGCTCCTCCTCGTAGCCGACGTTACCGGCGGCGTACCGGCCCGCGGCGGCGGCGGCGAGAAAGTACGCGGTGTCGGCGTCCAGACCGCGCCCCATCGTGGACAGCCGTACCGGCAGCGCCGCCAGCGCGTCGTAAAGACCTTCCGTTGGTACGCGTACCAGCCGGTGCCGGTCGGCCAGCGGCTTCAGCGCGGCGTCCACCTCGGCGGCCAGCTCCGCTGCCAGCGGCGTCGGCACCACCAGCTCGGCGGGCGCCAGCGCGACGCGACCGTACGCGGTCAGGCTGTGGTGCGACACGCCGCGGTGCCGGGGCCGCGGGTCGGCGTCGGAGATCCGCAGCGAGCCGATCGGCCGTCCCCCGAGCGCCGCGACCGCGTTCACCGTTTCGCCGACCTCGACCCCGGAGAAGCCCCACGGCGTACCGGTGCCGAGGTTTCCCGGGCCCTGCGCCACGATCGCGACGTCCGCGCCCAGCGCATGCCGGGCCGCCAACAAGCCGGTGTGTACGTTCGTCGCCTCCAGATCGCCGCCGAACGCCTGCCCCGTGGTGACCGTCCCGACCAGCCAGTCGCTCAGCTCGGACAGGGTGCGGCTGAACCACGCCGGCAGTGCCCCGCCGTCGGTCATCAGGTACGCCACCCGCGCGCCGGGCGCGTCGGCCCGGATCCCGGCCAGGATCGCCGGCAACGCCGAGTGCAGGTCCGCGATCACGACCGGCATGCCGCCGATGTCGGTGGCGTTCTGCAGCACCGCACGGTGCGGGGAGTCCTCCTCGTCGGCGGCGAGCGTGATCGTCTGCAGCGGGGTGTAGCGCGCCTTCACCACGTGCCCAGGGCCGGTCGGGTCGGGCGGCAGCCGGTCGGGGATGGCGACCACGAAGGCGTACCCCCCGGTGCCCAGCCCCATCGTCAACGCGCCCACGTTGAGCAGCACCCGGTCGCCGACCACCGGCTCGCCGACCAGCTCCGGGTACGCCAGCGCGCGTACCTCAGCCAAGTCCGCCACCTCGACGGTCAACTCCACCGCGCCGCGCCACGCGCGTCGCACCGCCACCACAGTTCCCGATCTCCACCGCACCACGCCCAGCACGGTAGCGGGTTTCCCGGTGCGGGTCCCGCAGCAGGTCAGCCGACGCTGCTAGCGTCGGTGGGGTGTCCCGTAGCCGTACCGAACGCCTTGTCAACCTGGTGATCTGCCTGCTGTCCACCCGGCGGTTCCTCACCGCCGCCCAGATCGCGCAGACCGTCCCAGGGTACGAGCACAACAGCACCGACCCGCGGGAGCACGAGGCGTTCCAGCGCAAGTTCGAGCGCGACAAGGCGGAGCTGCGGGAGCTGGGCGTACCGCTGGAGACCGGGACCGCCAGCGTGTTCGACACCGAACCCGGGTACCGCATCGCCCGCCCCGACTACGCGCTGCCGGACGTCCTGCTGGAGCCCGACGAGGCGGCGGCGGTCGGGATCGCCGGCCGGCTGTGGCAGCACGCCGGGCTCGCCTCGGCCGCGTCGTCGGGGCTGCTGAAGCTGCGCGCCGCCGGGGTCGAGCTGGATCCGCAGGCCACCCTCGGGATCGAGCCGGTGGTCAGCGTCGAGCCGACGTTCGCGCCGCTCACCGGCGCCGCCGCGGACCGGCAGGCGGTCAGCTTCGACTACCGGGCCCCCGAGGCGGACGAGGCGATGACCCGGCGCCTGCAACCCTGGGGCGTGGTCTGCTGGCGCGGCCGGTGGTACGTCGTCGGCCACGATCTGGATCGCGGGGCGGCCCGCTGCTTCCGGCTCTCCCGGATCCACGGGGCGGTACGCCGGATCGGCCGCCGCGGCGCGTACCAGCTGCCCGAGGGGATCAACCTGATCGACTACGTGGCCTCGTGGTCGGGCCCCCGGGAGCACGCCGGGCGAGCCACCGTACGGCTGCGTCCCGGCCGCGCCGCCGGGCTACGCCGCTGGGCCGAACGTACCGCCGACCCCGACATCGTCGTGCTGCCGTACTCCGACGCCGAGTCGCTCGCCGGTCACCTGGTCGGGTACGGCGCCGACGTGGTCGCACTCGACCCACCGGAGGTACGCAAGGCCGTGATCGCGCTGCTGGCGGAGACCGCGGAGCGGTACCCGCAGCCGTCCGGGGTGCCGGCCGACGAGCAGACCGGTGTGGTGCTGCGATGACCGCCAGCGTGGACCGGCTCTCCCGGCTGCTCAACCTGGTGCCGTACCTGCTGGGACGGCCCGGGATCCGGATCGCCGACGCCGCCGACGACCTGGGGGTGAGCGAGAAGCAGCTGCGCGACGACCTGGAGCTGCTCTGGGTGTGCGGGCTGCCCGGGTACGGCCCCGGCGACCTGATCGACATGTCGTTCGACGGCGACTCGGTGACGATCACGTATGACGCCGGCATCGACCGTCCGCTGCGGCTGACCCCGGACGAGGCGCTGGCGCTGATCGTGGCGCTGCGGCTGCTCGCCGAGACGCCCGCGCTGCCCAACCGGGGCTCCGTGGACCGTGCCCTCGCCAAGATCGAGTCCGCCGCCGGGGACGCGGCCGACACCGCCGGCCGGGTCGCCGTACGGCTGCCCGCCAACACCGACCGGCTGGCCGAGGTGCAGGCCGCGGTGGAGCGGGGGAGGGCACTGCGGATCACGTACTACACCGCGGGCCGGGACGAGACCACCGACCGGGTGATCGACCCGATGCGGGTGCTGTTCGCCTCCGGCCGGGCGTACCTGGAGGCGTGGTGCCGCTCCGCCGAGGGGGTACGGCTGTTCCGGCTGGACCGGCTCGACGCGCTGGTCGAGCTGGACGAGCCGGCGGCGCCACCACCCCAGGCGCAGCCCACCGACGTACGCGACGGCGTGTTCACCCCGACCCCGGAGCTGCCGCTGGTAACGCTGCGGGTGGGTCGCGACTCGCGTTGGATCACCGAGTACTACCCGTGCGAGCACGTGGTCGCCGAGCCGGACGGGCACTGGCAGGTCTCGCTGCGTGCCTCGGATCTGCGGTGGGCGCGCCGGCTTGTGCTGGGGCTCGGCCCCGGGGTCGAGGTGGTGGCCCCGGGAGAGCTGGCGGCGGCGGTGGGTGGCGAGGCCAGGTCGGCGCTGCGGGCGTACCGGGACGAGCCGGGGCAGTAGTTGCCCCGCGCCGGGAGTCCGCGGCACTGGGCTGCTCCGGGGCACTAGGCTGCTCAGCGTGAACTCCGTGTTCTGGGGCCTGGAGCTGGTCTGGTGGGTCGTGGTCGGCCTTGTGCTGTTCGCCGCGCTGTTGCTGGTGCTGGCGTGCCTGCCGGTGCTGCGGCGGCTGCCGGCACTGCGGCGTGGCGGCGAGCGGTTGCAGCGGCAGAGCGTCGCCATGGAAGCACTGCAGGAACGTTCGATGGAGCTGCAACGACGCTCCGACGAACTGGCCGCCAAGACCACGGAGATGCAGGCGCGGATGAGCCGTATGCAGCGCGCCCGGCAGCGTACATAACACGCATATCGTACGGCCGGCAGATAACCCCTATGCCAGGGAGACGATCCCCGCCGGGACACGTACGATGGGCCACGTCGGTCCCGCCTGGAGGTAGCAGTTATGGGCATTGTCAAGCCGTGGCACATCATCGTTCTGGTGGTGGTGCTGATCCTGCTGTTCGGCGCCAAGCGGCTGCCGGACGCGGCGCGCGGCCTGGGCCGTTCACTACGGATCCTCAAGGCCGAGACCAAGAACCTCACCGAGGACGACGTGGACGCGAAGGCCGAGGCGCAGCACAGCCGCGAGCCGCGCTCCACCATCGAAGGCGAACCCGTCGACCGTACGGACGACACGCCGTCGGCTGAGAACACGCCGTCGGCTGAGAAGCAGCGTGACCGGTAACCACCCCTACCACGCATCCTGACCCCGTGAGTCCGCTGATTCCCCGGCGGCGCCAGACGCAGTTCGCGAAGGCGTCCGAAGGCTCCATGACGCTGATGGAGCACCTGCGCGAGCTGCGCACCCGGCTCTTCAAGGCGTGCCTCGGCCTGCTCGCGGGGCTGGTGGTGTGTCTGTTCTTCGCCGACATCATCCTGGACTATCTCAACGCGCCCTACTGCGAATACTGGACGCGCCAGCCGGAGAACGTCGGCAAGCGATGCGGCTTCAACTCGCGGAACATCATCGATCTGTTCCTGTTGAACCTCCGGGTGGGCCTGTACGCCGGGCTGCTGGTCAGCGCGCCGGTCTGGCTCTACCAGCTGTGGGCGTTCATCGCGCCCGGGCTGCACCGCAACGAGCGGCGCTACACGTACTACTTCGTCGCCGCCGCGACGCCGCTGTTCTTCGCGGGCGCGTTCCTCGCCTTCTTCGTCGTCGACAAGGGCATGCAGTTCCTGATGGGGCTGGTGAAGGCGTACAACATCACCCTCGACATCAGCGGCTACTTCGACTTCGTCACCAGCATCATGCTGCTGTTCGGGCTGGGCTTCGAGTTCCCGCTCGCGGTGGTGGCGCTCAACCTGCTCGGAGTGGTCAGCGCGAAGCGGCTGCTCGGCTGGTGGCGGATCGCGGTGCTGCTCTGTTTCGTGTTCGCCGCGTTCGTGACGCCCACCCCGGACCCGTTCGGGATGACGGCGCTCGCGATCCCGATGAGCGGGCTCTACTTCGGCGCGGTGGGCATCGCGTACCTCAACGACCGGCGGCGCGGCCGCAACGACGAGTACGCCAACCTCGCCGACGACGAGGCGTCGTCGATCGAGGACGACACACCGCTCGAAGACGCGGCGCCGATTGAGGACGACGTGCCCCTCGAAGAGGCCGCCGCGATCGACGAGGTGATGCCGATCGACGGTCCCACAACGGTTGAGGGCGCGACCGCGATCGACGGGCCCAGCCCGGTGGACGATCCGACACCGGTTTCACCAGCGCCTCCGGAGCGGCCCCGCAACCTCGACGACGACATCACCTGACCCGGCCCCGTCCGGCCGTTCAGCGGGTGAGCACACGGCGCTGAGCGGCCGGCCGGCGCGGCTGCTCAGCGACCGAGGCGGTCAGCGCGTGGCCACGCCGGCCGCTGCCAGAGCCTCGGTAGCGGCCGGTACGGCACGTTCCCGATCCGCCGGCACCAGCCCGATCCGGGTACGCCGGTCCAGCAGGTCCGCCACGTCCAGGGCGCCTTCGTGGCGTACGGCGTACCGCAGCTCGGCGCCGGTGGTGGCGATGCCGTACGCCAGCGGCGCGAGCAGGGCCGGATCGCCGTCCGCCTCGGCCACCACCGTGCCGGCCTCGGCGCCGTACTTGCGGGTCAGCCGGGCGGGCGCGGCACCGCCGCCTCGGCCCGCGCCGACCAGCGGCAGCCGGCGGGT
>JBOGDG010000124.1:0-7866 GCA_050701655.1 Micromonosporaceae bacterium | reverse complement strand
GCGCGTCCTTCAGGAGGGGTGAGCGAATGTCCAGTACGGTCAACGACCGGCTCCGCAGCACGCTCCGAGCCAACGGGTACAGCGAGGCCGACCTCGCGGACGAACTTGGCGTCGACCCGAAAACGGTCCAGCGGTGGGTGACCCAGGGCCGCGTGCCCCACCGTACGACTGCCCATCGTGCCGCGAAGCTGCTCGCCGTACCCGCCAAGTGGTTGTAGCCCAGTCTGGACACAGCCTCGGAGAACGGTGCGGCCGGGGAGGTGGTCAACTTCTACCCGCACCGCTCGGACACCCCGAAACAGCTCTGGCTCGACGTGCTGCTATCGGTCCGGGAACGCCTCGACATTCTGTCGAATGCCAGCCTCTTCCTGCCGGAAGACAACCCCGAGAGCATCGATCTCATCCGGCACAAGGCCGCCAACGGTGTCGCGGTGCGGATCTGCCTGGGCGACCCGGACGGCGACATCATCAAGCTTCGCGGGTGGGAAGAGAAACTGTACGAGGGCCTGGTCGGCCGGGTCCGGATGGCGCTCGCCTACTACCGGCCGCTGCTCGGCGTAGAGGGTGTCACTTTCCACCAGCACCAAACCGCCTTGTATAACAGCATTTTCCGCTACGACGACCAAATGCTGATCAACCAGCACGCGCTCGGCACCTACGGCTACATGGCCCCGATCCTGCATCTACGCCGCGTCGAAGGAGCCGACCTGTTCGACACCTACATGAAGAGCTTCGAGCGTGCCTGGGAAGTGTCCTACGCGTACGAACCGAAGAACAGCTAGGCGGTCGTCTACGCTGCCGGAGCGTCGAAGTCCATCCCCGTTACGGCCGCCAGTGTCGCCACGACCGCTTGTGCCTCGGTGAGGTCGGGGACGGTGGCGTGCGCACCCGCAGCCACCAACTCGGCTTCGCTGGACGGGCCGGTCGCGACACCGATCACCAACGCACCGCCGTTCAGCGCCGCCTCCACATCCCGCTCTGTGTCCCCGATCAGCACCGTGTCCGCTCGGTCGAACCTGTAGCCGTACTTCGCTGTTGCCTTCGCCTGAGCGGCAGGCACAAGCCGAGACCGCACCACGTCATCCGACCCGTAGCCGCCGACCTCAAGGTCGAGTAAGGATGTCACGTCACCGAGCAGCCGCAGCTTCGCTGCCGCGTTCGGCGCAATGTTGCCGGTCAACACCGACTGCACCACGGCGTCGAGCTTGCCCACCATGGCCAGCGTGTCCGCCACGCCCGGCAGCATATGCCCGCGCTCGGTCAGCCGGGCCGAGTGGCGCTGCATCGCCTCCACCAGCGCCGCTGTCACCCGTTGCTCGGAGAACACCGAGGGGTCGACTCGGTTGTCGGTAAGCAGGTTGCGCATGATCTCTGGGTCGGTGCGACCATCGGTGCGTGCGGCCAACGTCGGCCGGTGCCCGGTTAGCAGCTCGAACGCCAGCGCGTAGTTCTCCTTGGACACCCCAGCGTTCTCGATCAGCGTGTGGTCCACGTCCCACAGCACGAGCAACCGACGATCCGGCATGTCCACGGCACCCCTTCAATCCAGCGACCCTCGCTCAACGACGCTACCGGAAGGTACTAGCAGCGAAAGCACGGCCGGAGACGTTCGAGATCGGCAAACCCGCAGGTCATCAGGCGGGTAGGTGGTCGATCTGCCGTACATCTCGTGGTCGATCTGCCGGATCTCTAGCCGGACGAAAGCAACTCTTTGACGAACTCTCGGTCGAACGCGTCCTCACTGACACTCTCAGCGGAAGACGACGGTGCGGTTGCCGTTGAGGAGGACGCGGTGTTCGGCGTGCCACTTCACGGCGCGGGCCAGGACCTGGCATTCGACATCCCGGCCGGCTGCCACGAACTCGTCCGGGGTGAGACTGTGGTCGACGCGGATCAGGTCCTGCTCGATCACCGGGCCTTCGTCCAACTCCGGCGTGACGTAGTGCGCCGTGGCGCCGACCAGCTTGACGCCGCGCTCGTGCGCCTGGTGGTACGGCTTCGCGCCCTTGAAGCTCGGCAGGAACGAGTGGTGGATGTTGATCGCCCGGCCTTCGAGCTGCTTGCACAGGTCGTCGGAGAGGATCTGCATGTAGCGGGCCAGGACCACCAGCTCGATGTCGAGATCGCACACGAGCTGCAGCAGTTGGGCTTCGGCGTCCGCCTTGGTCGCGGCGGTAACTGGCACGTGGTGGTACGGGATGTCGTACCGGGCGGCCAGGTCGCCGGCGTCGGGGTGGTTGGAGACGATCCCGGCCACGGCGATCCGCAGCGCGCCGGAGTGCCACCGGAACAGCAGGTCGTTCAGGCAGTGGCCGAGCTTCGACACCATGATCAGGGTACGGGTGCGGGAGCTCTCGTCGACCAGCCGCCAGGTCATCTGGAACGACTCGGCCACCCAGGAGAAGCCGCGCTTGAGCTGGTCCAGGGTCACGTCGGGGTCCTGGGTCTCGAAGTGCACCCGCATGAAGAACCGGCGTTCGGCGCGGTCGTCGAACTGCTGACTGGCCAGGATGTTGCCCGAGTGCTGCACCAGGAAGCTGGACACCGCGTACACGATGCCGGGCTTGTCCGGGCACACGATGGTGAGCACGCACTCCACGACGCCTCCATCAAGACGTTGCGTATGAAACAACTTCGAGATCTATACGCAACAGGATGCGACGAGGCGTCCCACGCCGTCAAGGGCCGCCACAGGGCTTGCGCCGCGCCTTTCGACCCGCTGGTGAACTACTGTTCCGTCATGAGCAACAGCAGACCTGACGCCTCGCCGGTGCAGTCGGTGGACCGCGCAGTGACGATCCTGGAGATTCTGGCGCGCGAGGGCGAGGCCGGCGTCACCGAGATCGCCAACGAGATCGGCGTGCACAAGTCGACCGCGTTCCGGCTGATCTCCGCACTGGAAGGGCGGGAGCTGGTGGAGCAGAACGCCGAGCGTGGCAAGTACCGGCTCGGGGTCGGCATGGTGCGGCTCGCCGGCGCCGCCGCGGCGCGGCTGGACCTCGTGCAGGAGGCCCGCCCGGTGTGCCGCCAGCTCGCCGCTGACAGCGGGGAGACGATCAACATCGTGGTGATGTCCGATCACGCGGCGCTCTACCTGGACCAGGTCGCCGGGTCGTCGGCGATGCAGCCGCACAACTGGGTCGGCCAGCGGCTGCCGCTGCACGCCACCTCAAACGGCAAGGTGCTCCTGGCGTTTCGCCACGATCGGCCGCGCGAGGTGCTCGACACCCCGCTGCAGCGCTTCACCGACCACACGGTCACCGATCTGCGCGCCCTCGAGGCGGAGCTGGACCAGGTCCGCAAGCAGGGGTACGCCGTCGCGGTCGACGAGCTCGAGGTGGGCCTCACCGCGATCGGCGCCCCGGTGCACAACGCCGACGACGAATGCGTCGGCTCGCTCAGCGCTTCCGGCTCCAGCTACCGGCTCACCCCGGAGCGGGTCGAGGAGATCGCCAAGGCGGTACGCCTCGCCGCCGATGAGGTCTCCCGCCGCCTCGGCTGGCGCGGCCGCCATAGCTAACCCTTGACAGCGGCATCACAGGCTTTGACACTGTTGCGTATATCCCGGTCGAGTTGCGAATAGAGCAACGAAGGGAGCCTTTGTGGCAGGGCCGCGCGTCGTGATCATCGGGGCCGGAGTCGTCGGCGCCGCGCTCGCCGACGAACTGTCGGCTCGGGGCTGGACCGACATCACCGTGCTCGACCAGGGACCGCTGTACGCCACCGGCGGCTCCAGCTCGCACGCCCCGGGACTGGTGTTCCAGTGCAACGGGTCGAAGACCATGACCGAGCTGGCCCGCTACACCGTCGAGAAGCTCACCGCGCTCGACCTGGACGGCGAGCCGTGCTTCCTGCCGGTCGGCGGCCTGGAGGTCGCGACCACGCAGGAACGCCTGGCCGAGCTGCACCGCCGGCACGGCTGGCTCACCTCCTGGGGCGTGGAGTCTCGGGTGGTCTCGACCGAGGAGTGCGTGAAGCTGCACTCACTGCTCGACCCCGATCTGGTGCTGGGCGGGCTGCACACCCCGACCGACGGGCTCGCCATGTCGGTCCGAGCGGTCCGCGCCCAGGCCCGCGCCGCCGAGCGGCGCGGAGTGCGGTTCCTGCCGTACCACGAGGTGCTGGACATCCAGACCACCGGCGGGAAGGTCAGCGGCGTGGTGACCAACCGCGGCCATTTCCTCGCCGACGTGGTGGTCTGCTGCGCCGGGATCTGGGGACCCAAGATCGCCCGCATGGTCGGCAACCCACTCCCCCTCACCCCGCTCGCCCACCAGCTCGCCTGGACCACCCCGGTGCCCGACCTTGCCGGCCAGACCGCGGACGCGGTGCGCCCGATCGTGCGGCACCAGGGGCACGACCTCTACTACCGGGAGCGCCAGGACGCCCTCGGCGTCGGCTGGTACGGCCACCGCCCGCTGCCGATCACCGCCGACGAGATCCTCCGGTACGACCAAGCCGAGGTGATGCCCTCGGTGCTGGAGTTCACCCCGGAGGACTTCGCCCCGGCCTGGGAGGAGTCGCGCCGGCTGTTTCCCGGTCTCGCCGACACCGAGATCGCCGAGGGGATGAACGGGCTGTTCTCGTTCACCACCGACAACATGCCGCTGCTAGGCGAGTCCCGCCAGGCGCCGGGATTCTGGTTCGCCGAGGCGGTCTGGGTGACCCACTCCGCCGGCGTCGGGCGAGTCGTGGCCGAGTGGCTGGTCGACGGCGTGCCCAGTGTGACGCTGCACGAGTGCGACCTGAACCGGTTCGAGCGGCACCAACTCGCGCCGGACTACGTCAAGGCGCGCGACTGCCAGAACTACATCGAGGTGTACGACGTCATCCACCCGCTGCAGCCGATGGAGGACCCGCGGCCGCTGCGCACCACGCCGTTCTATCCGCGGCAGCAGGAGCTCGGCGGCGTCTTCCTGGAGGCGACCGGCTGGGAGCGTCCCCAGTGGTACGAGTCCAACGCCGGCCTGCTCGACGGTCGCGACATCCCCACCCCGAACGAGTGGGCGGCCCGGTACTGGTCGCCGATCGTGGGCGCCGAGGCGCAGGTCACCCGGGAACGCGTCGCGCTGTACGACATGACCGCGCTGAAGCGGATCGAGGTCACCGGGCGCAACGCCACGAGCTTCCTGGAGCACCTGGTCACCGGGAAGGTCGACAAGTCGGCCGGGTCGGTGACGTACTGCCTGCTGCTGGACGAGCGGGGCGGGATCCGCAGCGACATCACGGTGGCCCGGCTGGGACGCGAGCACTACCAGCTCGGGATCAACGGGAACCTGGACCTGGACTGGTTCGAGCGGCGGCTGCCCTCCGACGGCTCGGTCGTGGTCAGGGACATCACGGCGGGCACCTGCTGCATCGGGGTGTGGGGGCCGCGCGCCCGAGACCTGGTCGCCCCGTTGGCCTCCGAGGACTTCTCCCACGAGGCGTTCAAGTACTTCCGCGCCAAGCAGTGCTACATAGGGATGGTGCCGGTGACGGCGCTGCGGCTGTCGTACGTCGGTGAGCTGGGCTGGGAGCTGTACACCACCGCTGACATGGGCCTCAAGCTCTGGGACACCCTGTGGCGGGCGGGCCAGCAGCACGGCGTGATCGCCGGCGGCCGCGGCGCGTTCACCAGCCTCCGGCTGGAGAAGGGCTACCGGCTGTTCGGCACCGATATGACCTGGGAGCACGACCCCTACTCGGCCGGCCTCGGCTTCGCGGTACGCCCGGACAAGGGCGACTTCGTCGGCCGGGCCGCGCTCGCCGACCGCGGCCCCGACAGCGTCGAACGCAAGCTGACCTGCCTGACCATCGAGCACCCTGCCGACGTGGTGATGGGCAAGGAGCCGGTGTACGACGGGGACCGCTGCGTCGGCTACGTCACCAGCGCCGGCTACGGCTACACCATCAACAAGGGCATCGCGTACGCCTGGCTGCCGAAGGAACTGAGCGCGGTCGGGACCGGGCTGCACATCGGATACTTCGACCAGCGGATCCCGGCCCGGGTGTCGAACGAGCCGCTGTTCGACCCCGGCATGAAGCGGCTGCGGAGTTGAGCGCATGACGGACGAGCTGCCCGAGCATCCCGACTTCCTCTGGCGCGACCCTTCGCCCCGCCGCCACTACGACGTCGTCATCGTCGGCGCCGGCGGGCACGGGCTGGCCACGGCGTACTACCTGGCTAAGAACCACGGCATCACGAACGTGGCGGTGCTGGAGCGCGGCTGGCTGGCCGGCGGCAACATGGCGCGCAACACCACGATCATCCGCTCCAACTACCTGTGGGACGAGAGCGCCGCGATCTACGAGCACGCGCTCACGCTCTGGGAGGGCCTGGAGGAGGACCTCGGCTACCCGATCCTGTTCAGCCAGCGCGGGGTGCTGAACCTGGCGCACAACCTCGCCGACGTGCGGGAGGGCAGGCGGCGGGTCAACGCGAACCGGCTCAACGGGGTGGATGCCGAGTGGCTCACCCCGGAGGAGGTCAAGAAGCTGGTCCCGATCCTCAACACCTCCTCCGAACTGCGGTACCCGGTCATGGGCGCCACATTCCAGCCCCGGGCCGGGATCGCCAAGCACGACTACGTCGCCTGGGGGTTCGCGCGTGGGGCGTACCAGCGCGGGGTGGACCTGATTCAGAACTGCGAGGTCACGGGCTTCCGCCGGGACGGCGACCGGGTGGTCGGCGTGGAGACCAGCCGGGGGCTCATCGGCGCCGGCACGGTGGCGCTGTGCGCAGCGGGGCACACCTCGGTGCTCGCCGACATGCTGGGCTTCCGGCTGCCGCTGCAGAGCCATCCCCTGCAGGCGCTCGTCTCCGAGCTGCTGGAACAGGTGCTCGACACCGTCGTGATGTCCAACACCGTCCACGTGTACGTCAGCCAGGCCCACAAGGGCGAGCTGGTGATGGGCGCGGGGATCGACGCGTACAACGGGTACGGGCAGCGCGGCTCGTTCCACGTGATCGAGCACCAGATGAACGCCGCTGTGGAGCTGTTCCCGATCTTCTCCCGGGCGCACGTGCTGCGCACCTGGGGCGGGATCGTGGACGTCTCCCCCGACGCCTCCCCGATCATCGGCCCGACTCCCGCCGACGGCGTGTACGTCAACTGCGGCTGGGGCACCGGCGGCTTCAAGGCCACCCCCGGCGTCGGCTGGGTGTACGCCGACACCATCGCGCACCAGCGACCGCACCCGCTCGCCGAGCCGTACTCGTTGGAACGCTTCACGACCGGCGCGCTGATCGACGAGCACGGCGCCGCCGCGGTAGCCCACTGAGGAGGCGGGGATGCTGCTGATCGACTGCCCCTGGTGCGGGCCCCGGGACGAGACCGAGTTCCGGTACGGCGGCCAGGCTTACGTGTCCTATCCGGCGGATCCGGCGGCACTCGATGACACCGCGTGGGCCGCGTACGTCTTCATGCGGGACAACCCGAAGGGCTGGTTCGCCGAGCGCTGGGTGCACTCGGCGGGCTGCCGGCGCTGGTTCAACGCCGAGCGGCACACGGTGACGTACCAGTTCCGGGAGGCGGTCCGGTGAGATTCACCTTCGACGACGCCGAATACGAAGCCCGACCCGGTGACACGCTCGCGGCCGCGCTGCTGCGCAACCAGGTCCGGATCGTCGCGCGCGGCCCGCACACCGGCCGGCCCCGCGGGGTGTACGGCATCGGCGCCGAGGAGCCGAACGCGTACCTGCATGTGGAGTCGGGCGGCGGCGAAACGATGCTGCGCGCCACTCAGATCGAGGTCTACGACGGGCTGCGCGCGCGTTCCCTCGCCGGCAAGGGCGTGCTCGGCACGGAGCCCGACACCCGCCGGTACGACAAGACGCACACCCACTGCGACGTGCTCGTGGTCGGGGCGGGCCCGGCCGGACTG